>JADCDC010000430.1 GCA_020252385.1 Aestuariivirga sp. | reverse complement strand
GTCGGCCGCCGCGAGAGCGCCCGCAGCATCGCCATCGTTGCGGGCCACTGCGAGCGGAGCCGCCTTTGACTGAGCCTCATAGGCCGTGAGGATGTCCGCGGAGTTCCGCTGCTCGGCTTTATCTTCGTTCCAGGTCACCGACACCAGGTCACGGGCCTTGAGGGCCGCCCACATGTTTTCAGCGACGACCGCTACGCCGCGGGAGATCTGAACGGCCTGCACGAAGCCCTTCACGTCCTTCGCCTTTGAGGCATCGAACGAGGCGACTGTGGCTCCGAACTTCGGTGGATGGATCATCACCGCGGTCGCCATGCCCGGCAGTTTCACGTCGCTGGTGAACTGGGCGGACCCATCGGTCTTCATGCGCGAGTCGTAGCGCTTCAGCTTCGCGTTGCCGATCTGCGTCCAGGCGCCGCGCGGCTTGAGCGGCACCGTCGCCGGCACCGGCAGCGCCGAGGCGGCGGCCACCATCTCGCCATATGTCGCGGTCTTGCCCGACACATGGGAAACCAAGCCCGCTGCGGTGGTGATCTCGGAGGCCGGCACGCCCCAAGCTCTCGCCGCGGCCTCGGCCAACATCATACGCAGCGCGGCACCCGCCGTGCGATAGCGCTCCCAGGAAGAGGTCATCGAGGTCGAACCGCCGGTGCCCTGGGCAGCGCCACCCCAGGCAAGGTTGCCATAGGCCGCGACATTGCCGGAGCCGCCGACTACGTTGATCTGCGACCAGTCGGCATCGAGTTCCTCATTGACCAGGGTCGCAATGCCGAAGTAGGCGCCCTGTCCCATTTCGAACTGGGAAGAATAGATTGTGACCTTTCCATCGGCGGCGATCGAGATGTAGGGACTGAATGGATGAGGCGTGGCGGACTCTTCCGCCTGCGCGGCAGATTGCCAGCGGAAGCCCACCGACAGGGCAAGCCCCGTTGCTAGCGTGCCCAGCACGAAGCCGCGGCGGGTGGTCTTCAGTGAAGCCAGCGGTGCAGAAAGGGCGTCGAAGAGTTTCGGATACATGGCTCAGGCCTCCAGACGGCGGGCTGCTTCGTGAATGGCGGACCGGATGCGGGCATAGGTTGCGCAGCGGCACAGATTGCCCGACATGGCCTCATCGATATCGGAATCCTGCGGCTTCCTGTTCTGCTCCAGCAACGCGACGGCTGACATGATCTGGCCAGACTGGCAGTAACCGCACTGCGGCACGTCAAGCTCGGTCCACACCGCCTGAACGGTCTCCGCCACCTTTCCGGAGACACCTTCGATGGTCGTGATCTTGCCGGTAGCAACGTCTCCGATCGCCGTCTGGCACGACCTGACTGGCTGGCCGTCGAGATGAACGGTGCACGCACCGCACTGGGCCAGTCCACAGCCGAACTTCGTTCCTGTCAGGTTGAGGACATCCCGGATTGCCCAAAGAAGTGGCATGTCGGGTTCGACATCAACCTCCCGGTCTTGCCCATTGATGTTAACAGTGATCATCTGATAGCGCCTTCCTTATGACCTTCGAGGAATAGGGGTGGTACTGCTGTTGATACGCTGCAAGCCCAACACGGAGTCGTGATGCGGGCACATGCACCTCGAGGCCGGCTCCCTTTGTGCGGTTCGCAGAGGATTCGACCTCGACAGCACCTCTGTTGACCCCCTTCAATTCCGGAATGTTCCGTAGGTGTATGCCTCTCTCGTTCATCATGTCGTCGGAAAGCTTCACCTGGATTCGGTTTGATGCCTCCAAAGGTAGCGCGTATCACCTGGACCTTTAATGACCGACTTTTTCAACAGTTCAATGTATGATATCGCACAATGGTGACTTTGGAGATCCCCTTGCGCCTGCCGCTTGCCACGATCGAGATCTTTGTTGCCATCGCTCGACACGGCAGCCTGCGCGCAGCGGCAGATGCACTCGGCCTAAAGCCGTCGACGGTCAGCCACCAGCTGAAGTCGCTGGAAGACGCGTTGGATACGGCGCTCTTTGTTCGCACGACCCGACAGGTCAGCCTGACAGAGGCAGGCCGCGCCCTCCTGCGCGGCGCCGGCCCTGCCTTCGATCAGCTCGGCAGCGCGGTGGAAAGCGCTCGCACCACAGGCCATGCCGCCAGGGGCACCCTGAAGCTCGCCATGCCGGACTTCGTCTATCACCTCATCGTGGGTCCGGCCCTGCCGTCGTTCGTCACCTCGTATCCGGAGATCGAGGTCGAGCTCTCAGTAACGGATGCCTTGTCGGATATTCTCGGCGAGGAGCTTCACGCTGGTTTCCGCCTTGGCGACCGGATCACGCAAGACATGGTTGCAGTACGGCTGACCCAGTCGTTGAAACTGGCCGTTCTGGGTAGTCCAGACTACCTCGCGCGCAAGGGCATCCCCGCGGCCCCAACTGGCCTTCTCGTTCACAACTGCATCCGCTACCGCTATCAGACCTCCGGCAGGATCTATCCCTGGACTTTTCGCGGCGACGAGGGAGAGTACTCTGTGGATGTCGGGGGTAACCTTGTTGCGAATTCACTGCCATCCGTGGTCGGTCTTGCGGTCAATGGCATTGGCTTGGCCTACACTTTCAAGGACATAGCTGCTCGTGAATTGGCCAACGACTCCCTCGTATCCGTGCTGGAGGAGCAATCGTTGCAGGTCCCCGGCGTCTTTATCTATTTTCCGGCGGAGTATCGATCTATGGTCCCACTGCGGCTGTTTCTCGAGCACCTGAAAAGTCAAAGTCGAAACGTGTATTCGGGCGAACGCAAAGCGTTGATATCAGCTGCAGCGGGACAGTAAGGGTTCGTCTCTGTGCAATGCGGGAACCAGATCTTCAGCGGCTGAAATCAAGTCGGCAAACCTCTGAAGACCGGAGACTTCCCGACAATTCAACTTGGCGGGGAGGACGCCCGCCATGACGAAGGTGGTCGAGATCAAGCGCAGCCATACGCCGGCCGAGCTTCGCCGGCTGGCAGCGCGGACGAAGGATGCGAACCAGAGTCGCCGGCTCTTGTCGATCGCGGCCGTGCTTGACGGGATCAGCCGGGCGGAGGCGGCGCGGATTGGCGGGATGGACCGTCAGACGCTGCGAGACTGGGCCCACAGGTTCAACGAGCAAGGCCCGGCGGGGCTCAGGGACAACCGAAGTCGGGGCAATCCACGCCGGCTCACGAAGGCGCAGTTGATCGACTTGGCCGCCCTTGTCGAGACCGGGCCCGAGCGCACGGTCCACGGCGTTGTGCGCTGGCGGCGGGTCGATCTGAAGGCGCTCGTGGCCGAGCGCTTCGGGGTCGAGTATCACGAGCGCACGATCGGCAAGCTCCTGAAGCATCTTGGCTTCTCGCATGTCAGCGCGCGCCCGCGCCATCCGAAGCAGAATGGCGAGGTCATCCAGGCGTTCAAGAAGACTTCGCGCGCACGCTCGAAGCTCTTATCGGCCGCATAGCCTGTCGAAAGCCTATCGAGATCTGGTTCCAGGACGAGGCCCGCATCGGCCAGAAGAACGGCCTGGTTCGGCGGTGTGCCCGACGCGGCACACGGCCGATCCAGCTCGCCGACCAGCGCTACGAAAGCGCCTATCTGTTCGGCGTCATCTGCCCGGTCAGGGGCGTCGGTGCCGGCCTGGCGCTGCCATTCGCCGATACCGAGGCCATGCAACTCCACATCGGGATCGCCCTCCAAGTCGCCAAGGGCGCGCACGCCGTGCTCTTGCGATCGCGCGGCACGGCGCATCGCGAGCGATCTCGAATGGCCGAAGAACATCACGCCGATCCTGCTGCCGTCAAGATCGCCCGAATTGAACCCAGGCGAGAACGTCTGGCAGTTCCTGCGCGCGAACTTCCTCTCCAATCGCGTCATCGATACCTACGACGACATC
>JADCDC010000043.1 GCA_020252385.1 Aestuariivirga sp. | reverse complement strand
GCGTTCATGGCGAGGCGGTGAAGCGCTTCGGGCCCGTGACGGGTCTGGTCAACAATGCCGGGCGCAATTCCTATGCCGATGCCGTGACGATGACGGAGCAGGACTGGGACGATGTGTTCAGCGTTGACCTCAAAGCCGCATGGCTCGTGGCGCGAGAGGTGCTTCCCGGCATGATCTCCATGAGGCGCGGCAGCATCGTCAACATCGCCTCGATCCATGCCGACATGACCTATCCTGGCTTCTTCCCCTATGCTGCGGCGAAGTCGGGCCTCGTTGGCCTCCCGCGCTCCCTCGCGCTCGCCATGGGCAAGCACCAGATCCGCGTCAATGCGCTGTCGCCCGGCTACACCGAGACATTTCTCGTCAAGGAGTTCTTCGAGAAGAACGATCCGGGTCTGCGCCAGAAGGTGCTGGACGTGCATCCGCTCCACCGCATGGGCCAGCCTTCCGAGATCGCTAATTGCGTGGCCTTCCTGTTGTCCGACGAAGCCTCCTTCGTGACCGGTGCTGACTGGCGCGCCGATGGCGGGCTCAGCGCACGCTTCGCGGGCTGAAAACAGTCGCCAGGACCGTGGCTTTCGGGTTATGCGACCCGGCATGAGCAGTGACGGCGAGTTCGAGATCTTCCTGATGGCCCCGCCGGGACTTGAGACGGAGCTCTGCGCCGAAGCGCGCGAGGCAGGTTTCAGGGATCCGAGACCATTGCAGGGCGGCGTACGGGTGACCGGCGGCTGGCAGGAGGTCTGGCGGGCCAATCTCGAGCTTCGCGGCTGCGGCCGGGTGCTGGCCCGCATCGGCTCTTTCCGTGCGATGCACCTTGCGCAACTCGACAAGCGCGCGCGCAAGTTTCCTTGGGGCCAGTTCCTAAGGAAGGACGTGCCCGTTCATGTCGAGGCGAGCTGCACGCGCTCGCGGATCTATCATTCCGAGGCGGCCGCACAGCGCATTGGCAGGGCCATCGGAGAGGAACTGGGCGCACCCGTGTCGAAGGATGCCGGTCTCGTGGTCAAGGTGCGCATCGAGGATGATCTGTGCACCATCAGCATCGATACCTCCGGGGAAGCGCTTCACAAGCGCGGCCACAAGGAAGCGGTTGGCAAGGCGCCAATGCGGGAAACTCTGGCCTCGCTGTTCCTGCGGCGCTGCGGCTTTAATGGTGGGGAGCCCGTGGTCGATCCGATGTGCGGCTCGGGGACCTTCGTGATTGAGGCGGCCGAAATCGCAGCGGGTCTCAAGCCCGGCCGTTCACGGAGCTTCGCCTTCGAGCAGCTCGCCGGTTTCGACGCCGCGCCGTGGGAGGCCATGCGAACCTCCGGAGACGTGCGAAGGCCGGAAGCGACCTTCTTCGGCAGCGACCGTGATGCAGGCGCCATCCGCATGGCGCAGGAGAATGCCGCTCGTGCCGGGGTCGGCGCGTTCACCGCCTTCCGCCAGCAGACCGTAAGTGAACTCGTTCCGCCGGAGGGACCGGCTGGTCTCGTGATTGCAAATCCGCCCTATGGCACACGCATCGGCGACAAGAAGCCGCTGCATGCGCTCTATGGGGCCCTGGGGCAGACGCTCTTGCAACGGTTTTCAGGCTGGCGAGTCGGGATCATTACGACGGAGGCCCCGCTTGCCAGGTCGACGGGGCTGCCGTTCCTGCCCCCAGGGCCGCCGGTGTTGCATGGCGGGCTGAAGGTCACGCTGTTCCAGACCGCTCCTCTAGCGTGAGGCCGGTCTACGACCAGCTGAGCGAGAAGGCACCCACGGCGAGCAGGATGATGATGGTTGTGATGATCCAGTGGCGCGCCGACCAATCATGCATGGTCATGGTGATTTCCGGCTCCTAGTTGGCGCGCTTGGGTGCGAAGGCCTGCACCATCTGCTTGGCCTGCGTGATCTGCTCCGGTGACATCGATTTCGCCACCTCGTCGCGATAGACGGCCGCGTTGTCGAAGCCAGGCTCGGAGGAGCAGAGGTCGAACCACATGTAGGCGGCGATCGGATCGGCCTTCACGCCGCGTCCCTTCCAGTAGCCGATGCCGACTTCGTACTGCGCCTGGGGTTCGCCCTGGTTGGCGGCCATCAGCAGCCAGTTCATGCCGGCGGCCTCGTCCTTGGGAACGACGTCGCCGCCCTTCACCAGCCACCAGCCGAGCTTCAGCTGCGCCTCGGCATGCCCTCTCTTGGCTGCCTCGCCCCACCAGTAGATCGCCTGGGCATTGTCCTGCTCCACGCCATTCCGGTTCTCGCCCCGCTGGCCCCAGCTGCGAGGGCCGTACATCTCGCCGATGAGATAGGCCGCCTCGGCGTTGCCATCCTTTGCAAAGGGAAGAAGAAGCGTGAGGGACTGGGCGTAGTCCTCGTTGGTGAAGGCCTTCATGCCATCCTCGAAGGTACCGGCAGAGGCCGTTCCCCAGGTCAAGCCAAGGACTGCAAGGGCCATCATGCCCGCACGAATCTGTTTCCTCATCGACAGAACCTTTCCCTGCGGCACCCTGGCCGTTCCACCCATCATCTACGGCAGCGGGAGTTGTGGAGCAATAGGCCGCTTCTGCTTCAGTGCAAGGCGAGGACCTCCGTCCGAGGCTTTCGCCTTCACGCCAGAGCCGCAATGGCGCTAGAAAGCGTGGACCGCGGTGTCCCGTTCCTCTGGTTCTAGGACGGGAGCCGGCCAGCCGCTAGAAGCCCAGCACCCGCGAGACGGCAACAGACTTTGCAAGGATGATGACCCATGCGCATGACCACCGAAGAAGCTTTCGTCAAGGTTCTCCAGATGCATGGCATCGAGCACGCCTTTGGCATCATCGGCTCGGCCTTCATGCCGATTTCCGACCTGTTTCCGAAGGCCGGCATCACCTTCTGGGACTGCGCGCATGAGGGGTCCGGCGGGATGATGGCCGATGGCTACACCAGGGCGTCGGGCAAGATGTGCATGATGATCGCCCAGAACGGCCCGGGCATCACCAATTTCGTGACCCCGGTGAAGACCGCCTACTGGAATCACACGCCGCTGCTGCTGGTGACCCCCCAGGCTGCCAACCGCACCATCGGCCAGGGCGGCTTCCAGGAGGTGGAGCAGATGGCCCTGTTCAAGGACATGGTGTGCTATCAGGAGGAGGTGCGCGATCCTTCCCGCGTGGCGGAAGTGCTGAACCGCGTGATCATGAACGCGAAGCGCCTTTCAGCACCGGCGCAGATCAACATGCCCCGCGATTTCTGGACGCAAGTCATTGATATCGAACTGCCCGCCATCGTCGCCTTCGAGCGGCCGAACGGCGGCGAGGAGGCCATCGCGGCGGCGGCGAAGCTCCTGTCGGAGGCGAAGTTCCCGGTGATCCTCAATGGCGCGGGCGTGGTCATCGGCGGCGCCATACCGGCGTCCAAGGCGCTGGCGGAGCGGCTTACGGCGCCGGTCTGCGTCGGCTACCAGCACAATGACGCCTTCCCCGGCTCGCACCCGCTGTTTGCTGGCCCCCTGGGCTACAACGGCTCCAAGGCGGCGATGGAGCTGATCAAGCAGGCTGACGTCGTCCTGGCGCTGGGAACGCGTCTCAACCCGTTCTCGACGCTTCCGGGCTATGGTCTGGACTACTGGCCGAAGGAGGCCAAGGTCATCCAGGTCGACATCAATCCGAACCGCATCGGCCTCACCAAGAAGGTCGCCGTGGGCATCGTCGGCGATGCGAAGAAGGTCGCGGAAGGCATTCTCGCCAAGCTCTCCCCGGCGGCGGGCAATGACGGCCGCGAGGAGCGCAAGAACCTGATTTCGACCACGAAATCGCGCTGGGCGCAGCAGCTCTCGTCGATGGACCACGAGGACGACGATCCGGGCACCACGTGGAACGAGCGCGCCCGCAAGGCCAAGCCCGACTGGATGAGCCCGCGCATGGCGTGGCGCGCCATCGAGGCGGCACTTCCCAAGGAAGCGATCATCTCCTCCGACATCGGCAACAACTGCGCCATCGGCAATGCCTATCCGAGCTTCGAGCAGGGGCGGAAATACCTGGCACCCGGCCTGTTCGGGCCCTGCGGCTATGGGCTTCCCTCGATCGTCGGCGCCAAGATCGGTTGCCCGGACACGCCCGTCGTGGGTTTCGCGGGCGACGGCGCCTTCGGCATCGCGGTGACGGAGCTCACCGCCATCGGGCGGCCGGAATGGCCGGCGATCACCATGGTGGTGTTCCGGAACTACCAGTGGGGCGCCGAGAAGCGCAACTCAACCCTTTGGTATGACGACAATTTTGTCGGAACCGAGCTCGACACGCAGGTGTCCTACGCCGGCATCGCAAAGGCTTGCGGGCTGAACAGCGTGGTGGCGCGCACCATGGATGAACTGCGCGAGGCACTGGCCAAGGCGATCGAGGACCAGATGAAGCACAAGAAGACGACGCTCATCGAGGCCATGATCAACCAGGAGCTGGGCGAGCCGTTCCGCCGCGATGCGATGAAGAAGCCGGTGGCGGTGGCTGGAATCGACGCGAAGGACATGCGGCCGCAAACCGTGTAAGGCCTTGTTCCTGAACGGGTCACGGTTTTGCTTCAATCACTTGGTGTAGCAGCGGCCATGACCAGAAGGGTTGAGGGACATGGCCTCTGATTCGAAGCGTGCCTGGCGCGACATCATCCTGCAGATGACGGCCAGCATCATGATCCCGCTGACGATTGCAGGCATGGGCCTCTACTACACGCGCTGGCAGCAAAACGTGAACGATCTCAAGACGATGATCGACCTCGTGAGCGACACGCGGCCGGAGCGGCAGAAGTATGGCGTGGCGATGTTCGAGTATCTCCTGAAGAATGACAAGGTGCCGGTCGAATTCGTGGTGGCTCAGCTCGAATACGCCAACAACGCATCCGACCCGCAGCTGCTTTCGGCGATGGAGCGGGCGCTGACCAAGGCGGCGGAGGAGAACACCCGGGTGCAGGCCGTGTTCACCG
>JADCDC010000429.1 GCA_020252385.1 Aestuariivirga sp. | reverse complement strand
CATTTCGAACGAGGCGCTGCCGCACATGTCCTTCGTCACGGGCAAGCTCGGGCCTTATCCCGTGCGGCTGTTCCGCATCTCGTTCTCGGGCGAACTCTCCTATGAGGTCGCAACGCCCGCGAATTTCGGTCTCGGCCTGTGGAAGGCGATCCTCGAAGCCGGTGCCGAATTCGGCATCGAGCCTTACGGCACGGAGGCGCTGCATGTGCTGCGCGCCGAGAAGGGCTACATCGTGGTGGGCGACGAGACCGACGGCACCACCACGCCCATCGACGTCGGCCTTGATGGCCTCGTGTCGAAGAAGAAGGCCGATTTCATCGGCAGGCGCTCGCTTGACCAGTCCTATCTCAAGGGCCCCAACCGCAAACAGCTCGTGGGCCTCCTGACGGAGGACCCGAACGACGTCCTCCCCGATGGTGCCTATGCGGTGAGGCAGGTGAAGGACAAGCCGCCCATGGAGATGATTGGCCAGGTCACCTCCTCCTACAAGTCACCGACGCTCGGCCGCTCCATCGCCATGGCCCTGATCGAGAACGGCCGCAGCCGCATGGGCGAGACGATCTCCTTCCCGCTCCCTGGCGGCAAGGTCGTGCGCGCCATCATCACCGACACCGTCTTCTACGACAAGGAAGGGGCCAAGCTGAATGTCTGAGCTCTCCTACGACTCCCCGCTCGCCGCCGTGGCCGCACCTTCGGGCCTCGCCATCTCGCTCCGCGAGATCCCGGACCGCGGCATGATCGACCTGCGCGGCCTCGCCTCCGACCCTGCCTTCATGGCGGCCGCGCGCGAGGCGCTGGGCGTGGCGCTTCCGACCACCCCCCGCAGCTCCGCCGCCTGGGGCGACGTGCGCGTCCTCTGGCTCTCCGTCGACCAGTGGCTGATCCTCAGCACACGGACGAAGGCGCATGAACTCCTGGCCAGGCTCAATGCCGCGCTCACCGGCATCCATTCGCTCGCCGTCGACGTCTCCGACATGCGCGCCGTCATCCGCCTCGAGGGCGAAGGCATCCGCGAGATCCTGATGAAGGGCACCTCCCTCGACCTCCTCTCGCCCGAGGTCAAGCCCGGCTTCTGCCGCCGCATGCGCTTCGCCGAAATCGCGGCCTTGCTCCATGTGGTGGAGGATGAGGTTTTCGACGTCTACGTCTTCCGCAGCTACGCGCATTACGCGTGGAGCTTCCTGTGTGCCACGGCCAGGGAGAGCGCGAAGGTGAGCCTGTTCGGGGCGCAGGACGCGCCAGTTTGAACGCCACCCCCTGATGCCGTCACCCCAGCGAAGGCTGGGGTCCAGCTTCACTTGCTGCACGTACTGAACCAAAGCTGGATCCCAGCTTTCACTGGGATAACGCCCGTAATGAGGGGCCTCAGCCCCTCACCGCCGCAAGCCAGTCGAACAGCTTGTCGAAGCCGCCGAACGGATAAAGGTGCGGGCCCGCAACGCCCAGTTCCGGCCGCCCGTAATGCAGCTCGGCCAGCCCGGCCACGAAATCGTCGGGCGTGTTCACGGTGAGCAGCTTGGTGATGTTCAGCGCCTGCTTCCGGATGAAGCGCGCCGAATTGCCCACACCGCACATCGCGGCGTATTTCACCAGCGTCTTGATGGTGGCGGGCCCGGGCACGCCGACGTGGATCGGGAGGTCGATGCCGCGCGCGCGCAGCGTCCTCGCCCACTCGGCCACGGGCTCCGCCTCGAACAGGAACTGCGTTGCGATGAAGCCCTGGAGGCCGTTGGCCTTTAGGTAGGCCTGCTTCTCGACGAGCGCGTCCAGCAGCACCGCCTCGCCATGGACCTTGGTGATGTCCGGATTGCCCTCGGGGTGCCCGGCCATGCCGATGCGCTTGACGCCATTCTCCTGGAACACGCCGGTCTGGAGCAGCTGGATCGCCGCGTCATAGCGGCCGATCGGTTCCGGAGCGCCACCACCCAGCACCAGCATGGAGGAGGCGCCAGCCTCCGAGAGCGCCTTGACGCGTGCGCGGAGGTCCTGCTCGTCGCGCACGAAGCGGGCGGGCACATGCGGCACGGGCGCAAAGCCCGCCGCGGAGAGCTGCCGCGCCGCCTCGATCTGGGCGGGAAGGTCCGCCGCATCGATCAGCGCGATGAACACCCGGCTGCCGGCCGCCAGCTTCGCCTGGAGCAGCGGCAGCTTCTCGATCTGCTTCGGCGTGATCTCGATCGAGGCGAGCCCGAGGAAGGCGCGGGTGGCGGCGGCGGGCGACAGGCCGGCATCGGCGAGCGGGGCATTCATGGGGATCAGGCTCCGGTTGAACGCGCCGGAGAATGCGCTGCCGCCGCCCGCCCTGCCCGGATGTTTGCGACAGCGCCATAACGAATGCGACCGGGCCGGCCGGATGTGTGTCGTTTTTCACCTGCGGCATGGCGCGGATGGACATCGCCGCCCTTTTGCGCAAGAAGGGGTGAAACAGGAGTGCCCGCCCATGTTCGGCGACTCGCCCAAACAGCTCCCCCAGCATTTCGCGGTGGTCATGGTGCCGGAGTTCACCATGATGCCGGTGACCTCGGCAATCGAGCCCTTGCGCATCGCCAACCGCCTGTCGGAGAAGACGCTCTACAGCTGGACCATGCATTCGGTGGACGGCCAGCCGGTCGCCGCCTCGAACAACATCCTCGCCATGGTCGATGGCGATCTCTCGGCCGTGCCGGAAAACGCCACGATCATGGTCTGTGCCGGCCTCAACGTGCAGCGCCACACCGACAAGCGGCTTGTCGCCTGGCTCCGCAAGCTGGCGCGCAAGGGGGCCGACATCGGCGCGGTCTGCACGGGCGCCCACATCCTCGCCGAAGCGGGCCTGCTCGATGGCTACAAATGCACCATCCACTGGGAGAATCTCCCCGGCTTCACCGAGGCCTTCCCGGAGATCGATGCGACCGGCGGGCTGTTCGAGATCGACCGTGACCGCTTCACCAGTGCCGGCGGCACGACAGCACTCGACATGATGTTGACGCTGATCGCCAGCCAGCACGGGCCGGAGCTGGCCTCGGCGGTAGCCGAGGGCATCCTCCATGCGCCGATCCGCCACCACAGCGAGCACCAGCGGATGTCGCTGCCCGCGCGCATCGGCGCCAGGCACCCGAAGCTCGTCGGCATCATCGAGGAGATGGAGAACAACCTCGAGGAACCGCTCTCGCCCTCGATCCTGGCGAAGCAGGCGGGCCTGTCGACCCGCCAGCTCGAGCGGCTGTTCCGCCGCTACCTGGACCGCAGCCCGAAGCGCTACTACCTCGAGCTCCGCCTCAAGAAGGCGCGCTCGCTGCTGCTCCAGACCGACATGTCGGTGATCAACGTGGCGCTGGCCTGCGGCTTCGCCTCGCCCTCCCATTTCTCGAAGTGCTACCGCGCCTTCTATGGCCGCACCCCCTATCGCGAGCGCGGCATCCCGGTGATCGACGGAACCACGGCGGCCCAGAGCGCCTGAAAACGAAAGGCGGGCCACAGCGTGGCCCGCCCTCCTCGCAGCGTTCGAGACCGGGGGATCCTACGAACGCCAACTTTCCCGCATACAACCGAAACGCAACCTACTCTTTCCTAGAGTAAACATCTGCGCCTTGCTGTATTTACCGCGTTATAGTCGAAATATCCTGGTCATGCAAACGATGGTTGCGCCCACTTGGGCTTTTCTGCCAGTTTTTTTTGCAGTCCCGGTCAGATCGCGGCGGGCAGGGTCAGCACCGCCTTCAGCCCGCCCATCGGCGAATCCTCAAGGCGCACGCTCCCGTTGTACATTGCCGCCGTCTCCGCGACGATCGACAGGCCGAGGCCGGAGCCGGGCTTGGTTTCGTCCAGCCGCTGCCCACGCTTCAGGGCCTGGGCACGCTTGTCCGCGGGAAGGCCGGGGCCGTCGTCCTCCACGGCGATTTCCAGGAAGCTGCGGCCCGCAGCACCCGGTTCGCGCACCGGCATCGCCGAGACGGCGGCCCGCGTCGCCGCCCATTTGCAGGCATTGTCCAGGAGGTTCCCCACCATCTCCTCCAGGTCCTGCCGCTCGCCCCTGAACCTCAGGCCCTCCGGGCAGTCTGCCCGGATGGTGATCGCCCGGTCGCGGTTGATGCGCTCGAGCGTGCGCGCCAGCGCCTCCAGCACGGGCTTCACCTCGGTGACGGCGCCGATCCCCTGGGCCCTGGCGGCGCGGCGCGCGCGGTCAAGGTAGAGGCTCACCTGGTTGCGCATGATCTCCGCCTGCTCGCGCACCTTGCCCGCCAGCGCGCCCTCCTGCTGGGCGGCCTCGTTGGTCAGCACGCTCAGCGGCGTCTTCAGCGCATGGGCGAGGTTGCCGACCTGGGTGCGCGCGCGCTCCACGATCTCGACGTTGGACTGGATCAGCAGGTTCAGTTCTT
>JADCDC010000428.1 GCA_020252385.1 Aestuariivirga sp. | reverse complement strand
CCGCCCAGCACCTTGCGGTAGCGTTGGGGCGCAGGGGGCGACATGGCGACGGCGGGCGACAGCCAGGCCACCTCGCGCACCGCCTTGACCGCGCCGAGCAGGGCCGCCGCATAGGTGGCGCTGATCGCGATCCCATAGACGGCGGGGTTGCGGCTGAACACCAGGAAGGGAAAGCTGAAGAACTGCGCATAGAGCGTGGTGATGCCCTTGCCGAGGAGCGTGCCCGCCACGACGCCGATCGAGATGCCCACGATGGCGATCAGCGTCACGAAGCCCGCATAGTGCCGGACGATGGCGAGGGAGGAATAGCCCATCGCCTTCAGGAGCCCGATCTGCTCCCGCTCCAGCGCGATGAGGCGCGACAGCGTCATGTTGACGAGGAACACCGAGACGAGGAGGAAGATCGGCGGCAGGATGCGGCTCATGGTCCTGAGCTGTTGCAGTTCCGCGTCGAGAAAGGCATGCGAGAGCTGGTTCTTGCGCGGGAAGGCGCCAAGCCCGCCGTAGCGGTCGAGCAGCCGGTCGAGGGCCGCGATGGCGCTGTCGGGGTTGCTGCCGCGCACGAGCGTCAGCGACACCGCGTTGAAGGCGCCTTCGAGGTCATAGGCGGCGGCAAGCACGCGTTCCGGCAGGTAGAGGATGCCGTAGCGCCGCTCGTCCGGCATCAGGGCGCCAGGCCCCAGCGCATAGACGAATTCGGGCGAGAGTGCAGTGCCGCTGATGCGGAGCTCGCGCTGCCGGCCGTTGATCAGCACACGGATGGTGCTGCCTTCCCTAAGGCCATGCGCCTTGGCAAAGCCGGCGCTGGCCAAGGCCTCGGCGGCGGCATCGGCATCCGGCATCCGGCCGGAGCGCAGGTAGACGCGGTTCAGCGCCTGTTCGCCATAGTCGGGCAGCGACACGAGCAGCACCGAAGCCGGTTCCGCCATGCCGGGCATGTCGGCGAGCGCGATCTTCTCGATCCGCGTCTCGACGGCGGACACGCCGTCGATCGCCGCGATCTCAGGTCTCAGCGCTTCGGGCGCGCGGGTGAGATTGGCGAAGATGTCGGCGAAGCGGTTGGCCTCGTAGTAGCGTTCGCGCGTGGTGGCGAGCGAATCATGCGCACCCACCCCGAGGATCAGCGTCGCCACACCCGCCGCCATGACCAGCGCGATGGCGAGCGCCTGCGCCCACAGCCGCCTGAGGTCACGCAAGAGCTTGATGTCGAGCGCGCGGATCACCAGCTCACCTCGGAAGGTTGCTTGCGCGAGGCATTGCGCTGTGCGGAGACGATCGTGCCATTGGCGAAGTTGACGACGCGGTCGGCAATCGCCGCGATCGCCGCATTGTGGGTGATGACGAGGGTGGTCGCACCCGTCTCGGCGGCCACACGCGTCAGCGCCTCCAGCACCTTGATACCGGTCTTCGAATCGAGCGCACCCGTCGGCTCGTCGCAGAGCAGGACGTCCGGCCGCTTGGCGATGGCCCGGGCGATCGCCACGCGCTGCTGCTCCCCGCCGGAGAGCTGGGCGGGGAAATGGTCCATGCGGTCCGACAGCCCGACGAGGGCCAGGGCGTCCTCCGGCTTCATCGGGCTCCGCGCGATTTCGGTCACCAGTTTCACGTTCTCGCGCGCGGTCAGGCTCGGCACCAGGTTGTAGAACTGGAAGATGAAACCCACATGGTCGCGCCGGTAGCGCGTCAGCGCTGCCTCGCTCTGGCTGGTGAGCTTGTGGTCCCGGAACCACGCCTCCCCGCCGCTCGCCTGGTCGAGCCCGCCGATGATGTTGAGGAATGTCGACTTGCCGGAGCCGGAGGGCCCCAGGATCACGATGAACTCGCCGGCCTGGGCGTCGAAGTCGACGCCGCGCAGCGCCTGCACCTCGACCTCTCCGCTATGGTAGGTCTTGCACAGGCCCCTGATGCGGAAGACGTCTGCCGCGGGCCGCTCCATCGTCAGGCGTCAGACATAGCCCGACAGGCCGGGAATCGAGCCCGCCACGTCCTTGACCAGCGGGGCGCCCGCTTTCTCCTTGGCATAGTCGAGCGTGGTGGTGCCCAGCGCCTTGATCTGGTCCATGGAGAGCCCCGCCGAGGTGAGCTTTGAGACGGCAGCAAGGGGCCCACCCATCATGCCGCCCGCCAGCATGCCGAGGAGCCCGCCGCCGCCCCGGCCCGCCCCGTCGCCGCCCTGGTCGCGGGCGAGTTCGGCAGCGCCCGGCAGCTTGTCGAAGAGCTCCTGCACCTTGTTCTGGTTCCCCTGCGTCTGGATGAGGTTCAGCACGATGCCGAGCGCCCGGGTGGCCTTGTCCTCGGGAAGGCCGGTGGCGGTCACGATCCGGCCGATCAGGTCCTGCATGGTCTCGATCCTGTGATGCATTGCGCAATGGCTCCTCATATAGCAATAAAGAGCCGACCAATGCGAACTTATCCGGGGGCCCAGGAATGTCAGACCCAGCAGCGATCTTCATCGGGCAGAGCGAAAAGCGCGAGGAGCTGTTCCTGGGCGTCGCCAACCGCCATGGCCTCGTCACCGGCGCCACCGGCACCGGCAAGACAGTGACGTTGCAGATCATGGCGGAGGGTTTCTGCAACGCCGGCGTGCCGGTCTTCGCCGCCGACGTCAAGGGCGATCTCTCAGGGATCGCTATGGAAGGCGAGCCAAAGGACTTCCTGATCGAGCGCGCCAAGACCATGGGCTTCGACGATTACGGCTTCGAGGCGGTGCCCACCATCTTCTG
>JADCDC010000427.1 GCA_020252385.1 Aestuariivirga sp. | reverse complement strand
TGCGGAGCCTCTTCGGCGGGCGCGGCGTCAGCGGCGGGAGCCGCAGCCTGGCCGGCCTTGCGGAGGGCGCCCGGCGTCGGAGCGCCGCTCGGCGGAGACTTCACGGCGTCACGAATGCGGACCCAGGACCCTTCGGAACCGGGAACCGAGCCCTTGACCATGATCAGGCCGCGGTCAGCGTCGATGCGCCAGACGGTGAGGCCGAGCGTGGTGACGGATTCCTGGCCCAGGTGGCCGGCCATCTTCTTGCCCCGGAAGGTCTTGCCAGGATCCTGGCGCTGGCCGGTGGAGCCGTGGGCGCGGTGCGAGACGGACACGCCGTGCGTGGCGCGCATGCCGCCGAAGTTCCAGCGCTTCATGGCGCCAGCGAAGCCCTTGCCGATGGTGGAGCCCGTGACGTCCACCTGCTGCCCGACCAAAAAGTGATCGGCGGTCAGCTCAGCGCCGACCTCGATAAGGTTCTCGGGAGACACCCTGAACTCGGCCACCTTGTGGCGGG
This sequence comes from Aestuariivirga sp., assembly GCA_020252385.1. GTDB lineage: Bacteria > Pseudomonadota > Alphaproteobacteria > Rhizobiales > Aestuariivirgaceae > Aestuariivirga. The sequence goes on along the minus strand of JADCDC010000427.1, from coordinate 2,333 downwards.
GCTCGACCTCAGCCTTGGCGAAATGACCGCGCAGGGGCTTGGTGACGTTCTTGGGCTTGCGGAGCCCAGCGCCCAGCTGGAGGGCGACATAGCCGTCGCGCTCCGCCGTGCGGTGGGCGGTCACGGCGCAGCCATCCAGGCTGAGCACGGTGACAGGCACGTGGACGCCCTCTTCATCGAAGAAGCGGGCCATGCCGAGTTTCTTGGCGATCACGCCGGTACGCATCGACCGATCCCCCTAGAGCTTGATCTCGACGTCCACGCCAGCGGACAGGTCGAGCTTCATCAGCGCATCGACGGTCTGGGGCGTGGGATCGACGATATCGAGCACGCGCTTGTGCGTGCGGATTTCGAACTGCTCGCGCGACTTCTTGTCGATGTGCGGAGAGCGGTTGACCGTGAATTTCTCGATTTGCGTCGGCAGGGGGATGGGCCCCCGGACGGTCGCGCCGGTGCGCTTGGCCGTGTTGACGATCTCGCGCGTGGAATGGTCCAGCACGCGGTGATCGAAGGCCTTGAGCCGGATGCGGATGTTCTGACGATCCATATCGCTCTTCAATTTCCCCTACAGACGGCGGTCCGTCCGCGTGCCATTGACCATTTCAAAGACCAACTCCAGCCGCCTCGGCGAGGCGACCGCACACGAAAGTCCGCAAAACGAAACGAAGTCCGCGCAATCGCTTGCGCCCACTTCCGCCCTCGCCTCGGACGGATGTCCTTGGAAAGGGCCGCTCCGCGAACCGCGTCTGCCATTCGACACAAGGTCTTCAGGCACAGCCGGTCCAACAGGAGGCGCGGGTATACGTGCCCGACTCGCCCCCGTCAAGCGGAGCCTCTCCCCACCTCTCGGCTCGGGATTCAGTGGACAGAGGACCCAACCCCTGGGTCGCAGAGCGCGCCAGGGAGCCGAAGAGCGGCTGGCGACTTGACTTAAGTAAGTGCTCGTTTATTTAAGTCGCATGAGCCGTCAAACCCGCCCCAACTCCTCCCTCGGCCGCCCCGCCAACCCGGAGGCAAGAGCGAACCGCAGAGAGCAGATCCTCGCGGGCGCCGAACGGTGTTTCGTCCGCAAGGGTTTCCATGCCTCGACCACCGCCGAGATCAGCGCGGAGGCGGGAGTCAGCGTAGCGAACATGTACCAGTACTTCCCGACGAAGGACGACCTGATCCGCGCCCTGATCCAGGCGGACCTCGCTGAGGAGCTCGACCTGGTGCGCTTGGTCAATGAGGCCGATACGCTGGCGGAGGGACTCGAGAGGACGATCCGTCTCAGCACCACCGGCCCCGAGAATCTGTCGAGCCTTAGCCTCCGCCTTGAGATCCTCGCGGAAGCCGCCCGGAACCCTCGGATTGCCGCGGAGGTCTGTGAGGCGGACGCGCAGATGACTGCAGCCGTGGCTGATATGATCGCCCGCCGACAGCAGGCCGGAGAGGTCAGCGCTGACATCAAACCGGGTCCGGCCGCGGAACTGATCCTGTCCCTGTTTGACGGCATGATCGGGCGTCTCGCGTTTGCTGATAGCGATCCCGAGGCGCTTGCACGCGCCGCAACCCACCTCATCCTCGCCGGCCTCGGCGTGACCCGTCGCCCGGTCAACTAGAATGGCGGACCTCCTCTCATCCTTGTGGCTATTTATATGAGCAAGTCATCCCTTATCTTTTTCCCTGTCGCAATTCTGCTTGTACAAGCCTGCGCGCCCGCACCAGAACCGGCGACCAGGGAGATGGCGCGGACCGCACTCGTGGGACGGGTGGAGGAAGGCACGGGCACGACCGTCCTCGCCGTCGGCCAAGTCCGGTCGTCAAAGTTCGCGGTCGTGAGCTCGGAACAAGGCGGCCGGGTTCTTGAGCTGCTTTCGGACGTCGGCGCCCGGGTGACAGCCGGGCAGCCCCTGGCGCGTCTCGATCCGACACCGTCGCGCCTGCGAGCGCAGCAGGCTCTTGCAGAGCTCCAGCGCGCCCAAGCCATCGCCGACGAACGCGAGCGCAACGCTGGCCGCGTCCTCAGGATGCATGCTGACGGCGTCGCAACCCGCGCGGAACTCGAAGCCGCACAGGCTGAAGCCGGGGCGGCGGCGGCGGCCCACAAGGTCGCGATAGCCGCGAGCACGCTGGCCAGCAGGGATGCACGGGAAGCCGTGCTTCGGGCCCCTATCGATGGCGTCGTGGCGGCGCGATCAGCCACTTTGGCCACGGTACTCTCCCCCGGCGCCCCCGCCTTTGAGATTGAGGGTGACGGGGAACGTCGAATCCACGCCGTCCTGCCTGCGAGGCAGGCCGACGGATTGGCGCCGGGGACCCTCATCGCCTACGCCTATGGCGGCCGCAGATGG
>JADCDC010000426.1 GCA_020252385.1 Aestuariivirga sp. | reverse complement strand
TTTCCCTCCCCCTTGTGGGGAGGGACTAAGGGTGGGGGTCGCTCCGACGGTAATCGCCTTGTTGAGCAACGACCTCTGCCATCTCCCGACCCCCACCCCTACCCCTCCCCACAAGGGGGAGGGGAACACAATCGGTCACAGCTTCGTCCACTTCCCGTTCTTGTCCGATGATTTCACGCAGGCCTCGATGAAGGCCATGCCTGAGACGCCATCCGCGATTCCGGGGAAGGCCACGTCCTTGTCAGGCTTCTTGCCGGCACGCTTCGCCTTGATGGCGCGCGCCACCTCCGAATAGACATTGGCGAAGCCCTCGAGATAGCCCTCGGGGTGGCCGGGCGGCACGCGGGTGACGCGGCCCGCCGCGGCGTTCGAGCCAGCACCACCACGCGTGATCAGCCGCTTCGGCTCGCCGAAGGGCGTGTACCAGAGATAGTTCGGATCCTCTTGCTTCCACTCGAGGCCACCCTTGGTGCCATAGACGCGGATCTTGAGGCCGTTCTCGTTGCCGGGCGCCACCTGGCTTGCCCAGATCATGCCCTTCGCACCGCCCTTGAAGCGCAGCATCACATGGGCGTTGTCGTCCAGCACGCGGCCCTTCACGAAGGAGGTGAGATCCGCCGAAAGCTCCTCGCAGGCGAGGCCCGACACGTCGCAGAGCAGCTGGAAGGTATGGGTGCCGATGTCGCCCACACAGCCGCCAGCGCCTGAGCGTTTGGGATCGGTGCGCCAGGCCGCCTGCTTCTGCCCCGTCTTCTCGAGCGCGGTGGTGAGCCAGTCCTGCGGATATTCGCCCTGCACCACCCTGATCTCGCCCAGATCGCCCGCCTTCACCATGGCCTTGGCATGGCGGATCATCGGGTAGCCCGCATAGTTGTGGGTGAGGGCGAAGACCACGTCCTTGTTCTTCGCCAGGAGCTTCTCCAGCGCCTTCGCCTCCTTGAGGTTCAAGGCCAGCGGCTTGTCGCAGATGACGTGGATCCCTGCCTCGATGAAGGCCATGGCGGCGGGCACATGCACGTGGTTCGGCGTCACGATCGACACCGCCTCGATGCCGTCCGCACGCTTCGCCTCGGCCTTCGCCATCTCGCGATAGTCCGAATAGATGCGGTCGGGCGCGAGGCCCAGTTCCTCGCCCGAGGCCTTCGCCTTCTTCGCGTCGGCGGAAAGCGCGCCGGCCACGAAGTCATACTGGTCGTCCATGCGGGAGGCCAGGCGGTGCACGGCACCGATGAAGGCCCCCTGCCCGCCGCCCACCATGCCGAGCCTGATGCGGCCCGTGTTCGCATCACTCCGTCCCGAAACCATTGCGATGCTCCCTACTTGATGCCGAGAATGCGGTTGATCTTCGCCTTGTCGGCCGAGCCCGCGACGAAATCATCGAAGCTCTTCTCGGTCGTCTTGATGATGTGGCTCTCGATGAAGGGGGCTCCCTCGATCGCACCCTGCACCGAATCCTTGATGCAGCATTCCCACTCGAGCACCGCCCAGCTGTCGTAGTTGTAGCCGGCGAGCTTTGAGAAGATGGCGCCGAAATCGACCTGCCCGTCACCCAGCGAGCGGAAGCGGCCCGCGCGCTTCAGCCAGGGCTGGAAGCCCGAGTAGACGCCCTGCTTGCCGGAGGGATTGAACTCCGCGTCCTTCACGTGGAAGGCGCAGATCCGCTCATGGTAGATGTCGATGAAGTCGAGATAGTCGAGCTGCTGCAGCACGAAATGCGAGGGATCGTAGTTGATCATGCAGCGCGGATGGTTGTTGAGGCGCTCCAGGAACATCTCGAAGGTGGCGCCATCCATCACGTCCTCGCCGGGGTGAAGCTCGAAGCCGCAGTCAACACCGTTTTCGTCGAACACGTCGAGCAGCGGCTTCCAGCGGCGGGCAAGCTCGTTGAAGCCTTCCTCGATCAGGCCCGGCGGGCGCGGCGGCCAGCCATAGAGGAAGGGCCAGCACAGGGCGCCAGGGAAGGAGACATGCGCATCAAGGCCTAAGTTGCGCGAGGCCTTCGCGGCGTACTTCACCTGGCTCACGGCCCATTTCTGCCGCTCCTTGGGCTTGCCGTGGAACTCCTTGGGCGCGAAGGCGTCGAAGGCCTCGTCATAGGCGGGATGCACGGCGACGAGCTGGCCCTGGAGATGGGTCGAAAGCTCGGTGATCTCGACGCCGTTGGCCTTGGCGATGCCCTTCACCTCGTCGCAATAGGCCTTCGAGGTGGCGGCCTTCTTCAGGTCGAAGAGGCGGCCGTCCCAGCTCGGGATCTGCACACCCTTGTAGCCGAGCGAGGCGGCCCATTTGGTGATCGAGTCCCAGGAATTGAAGGGTGCGGCATCGCCCGCAAACTGGGCGAGGAATATCGCCGGTCCCTTGATGTCTGTCGGCATGGTGTGGTCCTCCCTGTGGTGTCTCAGATATAGGAATTGATGAGGCTTTCGAGACGCTCCTGCCGGCCGGACTTGGGCTGGGGTTCCAGCCCCTCGGCGTGGACGCGCGCTGCGATCGATTCGAGTGTTTCCTTGCCCTCGAGCATCGCCTTGTTCTTCGGCTCGTTCCACTTGGCATAGCGCTCGTCGACGATCTTTCCGAGCTTGCCGTCCTCGATGATCTTCGCCGCGGCCAGCAGGCCCCGCGCGCAGGCATCCATGGAGCCCACATGGGCGTGGAGGATGTCGTCAGGGTCGATCGACTGGCGCCTGATCTTGGCGTCGAAGTTGAGGCCACCGGTGGTGAAGCCACCGGCCTTCAGGATCTCGAGGAAGGCGAGCGTCATCTCCGGCACGTTCATGGCGAACTGGTCCGTGTCCCAGCCCGACTGATAGTCGCCGCGGTTGATGTCGATGCCGCCGAAGACGCCCAGCGCCGCGGCGAGCGCGATCTCATGCTCGAAGGTGTGGCCCGCGAGGATGGCGTGGTTCTGCTCGACGTTCAGCTTCACGTCTTTCTGGAGGCCGAGCGAGGCGATGGTGGCATAGCAGGTCGCAACGTCATAGTCGTACTGGTGCTTGGTCGGCTCCTGCGGCTTGGGCTCGAGCAGGATCGGGCCCTTGAAGCCGATCTTGTGCTTGTACTCGACCACCATGGAAAGGAAGCGTTTGGCCTGCTCGAGCTCATGCCCGATCTTGGTGTTGAGCAGCGTTTCATAACCCTCGCGGCCGCCCCACATGACATAGTTGGCGCCATCGAGATCCTTCGTCACGTCGAGGCAGTGCTTCACCTGTGCCGCGCAATAGGCGAAGACGTCGGGGTCCGGATTGGTCGCGGCACCCGCCATGAAGCGGCGGTTGGAGAACATATTGGCCGTGCCCCACAGCAGCTTCTTGTTGCCGGCCGCCATCTTCCTCTCGAAGATCTTCGCGATCTCGGTGACGTTGGCGTTGAACTCCTTCAGCGACTTTCCTTCCGGCGCGATGTCGAGGTCATGGAAGCAGAAGAAGTCGATGCCGAGCAATTCCAGCGTCTCGAACATCAGGTCCGCCTTCATGCGGGCGGCGGCCATCTCGTCCGGCATGTGGTGCCACTGGCGCATGAAGGTGTCGCCGCCGAAGGGGTCTCCGCCCGGCCAGCACAGCGTGTGCCAATAGGCCACCGCAAAGCGCATCTGCTCGCGCATGGGCTTTCCCATCACGATCTGGTCGGGATTGTACCAGCGGAAGGCCAGCTCGTTCTGGGTGTTGGGGCCCTCGTACCTGACTGGGGCCTTGGTGGCGTAGAACTGGGACATCAGCGGTAAATCTCCTTGATGGCGGGATAAATCTTCACGTAGCGGCGATAGTGTTCCTCATAGGCATCGCGTGCCCGGGCCTCGGGCTTGATGGTGCGCGCGGTCTTCGGCGCGGTCAGCACCTTGCGGTAATCCATTCCGGTGGCGGCAATCATGCCAAGCCGTGCCGCACCGAAGGCGCCGCCCACGTCGCCCGCCGCGGGAAGGTCGACGGGAACGCCCAGCACGGTGGCGATGATCTTGAGCCAGAGTTCGGACTTCGAGCCCCCGCCCACGGCGGTGACGCGCTTCACCTCGGTTCCTGCATCCTTCAGCGCCTCGAGCGAGTCGCGGAAGGCGAATGCAATGGCATCAAGCGCGGCGTGGGTCAGCACCTTGTGGTCGCTCTCATGGCCGAGCCCCATGATGAGGCCCCTGACCTGCGAGTCACCCACGGGAGTCCGCTCGCCCGAGAGATAGGGCAGGAACAGCGCGGGCGATGGCCCGGTGAGCTTGCTTCCCAAGGCGCCCGTGAGCTTGGGCGCCGGAGATCCCAGTATGCCCGCCAGCCATTCGAGGCTCGCTGCTGCGGAGAGGATCACGCCCATCTGGTGCCAGGTATTGGGCACGGCATGGCAGAAGGCATGCACCATGCGGCCGGCATTGGGGCGGAACTTGTCGTTGGACACGAACATCACGCCCGAGGTGCCGATCGAGACCAGCGCAGAATTGTCCGTCACGGCGCCAATGCCGCAGGCCGCGGACGCATTGTCGCCGCCGCCGCCCGCCACCACCGGCCGCCTCGGCATGCCCCAGGCCCTGGCGACGGCGGGGGTGAGACGGCCCGTCGCGTCCGTGCCCTCATAGAGCTTCGGCATCTGGTCGAGCGACATGTCGGAGGCCGCCAGCAGCATGTCCGACCATTTGCGCCGCGCGATGTCGAGCCAGAAAGTGCCCGACGCATCCGACATGTCGGAGGCATATTCGCCGGTCATGCGGAGGCGGATGTAGTCCTTGGGCAGCAGCACCTTGGCGACCTTGGCGAAGGTCTTCGGCTCATGCTTCTTCACCCACACGAGCTTGGGCGCCGTATAGCCCGCGAGCGGGATGTTGCCGGCATGCGGCACGGCCTTGGGCTCCCGGTTCATGATGTCCTCGCACTCCCGGAAGGAGCGCGCATCGTTCCACAGGATCGCCGGGCGCAGCACCTTGTCATCCTTGCCAAGCAGTGTCGCGCCATGCTGCTGGCCCGAAAGCCCGATGCCCTCGACGGCGGCAACCGCCTTGGGCTTCATCTTGCCCAGCGTCTTCACCACGATGTTGCAGGCCTTCCACCAGTCCTCGGGGTTCTGCTCCGACCAGCCCGGATGCGGGCGCGACACCTTGAGGGGGGCGCTCGCGGTGGCGATGATCTTCTGCTTCGCGTCGATCAGGACGCCCTTCACCGATGATGTGCCGAAATCCAGTCCCAGATACATGTGGCGTCCTCTTACGGGATGTTGTCACGAAGATAGATGTCGATGCGGATACGCTCCATCTGTTCGACGATGGGCGCGCGGTCGGCCTTGGACATGAGTACGCGGATGGCGCTCCTCACCTCGTGGCCGGCGTCCTGGCTGATGATGATGTCGATCGTGCCGTCGATCAGGGCGCGGCGCGTGTCGTCGGTCAGCTCATGGGTGATGAACACCACCTTGCGCTGGCGGCCCGCCCCCTCGAGTGCCGCCGCGATGCCGGTGGAGCCCGCGCCAACATTGTAGAGGCCGATCATGTCCGGATGGTCGGCGAGGAGTTGCTCGGCCACATGCTGCACCTTGTGGCGGTCGTCGCGCCCCTCGCGCACAGGCAGCAGCGTGAGGTTGGGATAGTCATGCGCCATCACCTGCTCGAAGCCGAACTGCCGCTCGATGTGGTCGCGAAGCGACAGCGAGCCGGCGATCAGCCCCACCTTGCCCGCGCGGCCGCAGAGATAGCGGCCCATCAGCGTGGCGGCGGTGCGCCCGGCGGCCGAATTGTCGATGCCGACATAGTGGGAGCGGCGCGAGCCCGGCACGTCCGACACCAGCGTCACCACCGAGACGCCGCGCGCGTCCAGCGCGTTGATCGCCTCCCGCACCTGCGGATGATCGAGCGCCACCACGGCAACGCCGTCATAGACGGCGCCGACCTCGTCCAGCGCCGCTGCCAGCACGGCGGCCTCGAACACGTCCGTGTGGCGGAGGTCGATCACCACCTTCTCGCCCGCCATGCGCAAGGCCTCCTCGCGCACCGCGTCGGCAAGGGCGATCATGAAGGCGTTCGCACCTTCCGGCAGGATGAAGCAGAAGCGGTATTCGCGGGCCCGCGCCAGGCGCGCCGCCAGCCTGTCCGGCTGGTAGTTGAGGCGGCGCACCGCCTGCTCCACCCGCGCCGCCGTCTTGGGCCGCACCGCGGCGCGGCCGTTCAGCACGCGGTCGACCGTCGCCACGCTCACCCCCGCGGCTTCGGCGACATCCTCGATGGTTGCCCTGACCATGCTTTCATCAAAGCCTGCCCGGCATTTCCCGTCAATTCCTGATAGGCGTCTATCAGCAGCCTCAGTCGACGGCCTTCACCGTGCCCTGCCGGTGGTCGCCCGAATAGACCTTGAAGCGCCCGATCTTGCGCTCGGCCGCATAGCGCCGCAGCATGGAGCGGGTGGCCTCGTCTGGCAGCCGGTCCCAGGGAATGTCCTCGAAATCGGCCAGAACGGTGCGCCCCCTCGCATGCAGCAGCGCCTCGCCCCGGTAGTAGATGCACTGCTCGCGCGTGGCCCCGTTCTCGAACACCGCGAAGAGGAAGCCCAGCGTGGCGTCGAGCCCCTCGCGCGCCAGGAAATCATGCAATTGCGAGGCGCTGCCGCTGGGACCTGAGCGCCCGACCTCCGGCAGCGAGAGGCCGTTGGGGCGTGCCGGATCGGGCAGCAGGACGAGCTTGCTGTCACTCTCGAGGATCGCCCCCACCACGGTGCGGCTGGAGGAGGAGGCGGCATTCACCGCCGCCTGCTCGAGGCCCAGCGTGATGTAATGCCCGCGCGCATAGCCCAGTGGATTGGCATCCGAATAGGAGAAGGCCTCGACATGGCCCATGAGGATGATGTGGTCGCCCGCGTCGATCACCTGGTAGCGCGCGCAGTCGAACCAGGCGGCCGAACTCTCGATCAGCGGGTTGCCGAAAGGCCCTGGCCGCCAGCGCGCCATGTCGAACTTGTCCGCGCGCTTCGAGGCGAAGAGCACGGAGGTGTCCTTCTGCGCCTCCGACAGGATGTTGACGGCGAAGCCCTTCGCCTGCCGGAACACCTCCATGCTGGCCGCCGACTCGCCGACACAGATGAGGAGGAGCGGCGGCTCGAGCGAGACGGAGGTGAAGCTGTTGGCCGTGAAGCCGCGGGGCTGGCCATCGACCCCCGCCGTGGTCACGATGGTGACGCCCGTCATGAAGCTGCCGAAGGCGGTGCGGAGCTCGCGGTTGTCGAAGCCGCTGAGCCGCTCGGCAAGAAGGGCCTGGAGCAGCGCGTTGGTTTCCTGCCAGTGGGTGAGCGGCATCATGTGGCGCGCCCCCGCGACGATGGCGCTTCGCCCGCGCGGAGCCGCGGCGGCCATCGCCTCCGCCATGGCGGGTGTCGAGTTCGGGTCGCCCTCGGCGGCGGCGAAGAGGGCCGGGCACAGGATGCCGGAGAGCGCGCCGGAGAAGGCGCGGTCTGACGTGGCGAAGACGCGGTAGGCGGCCCGATAGGCGGACAGGTCGACCGTCGTCAGCCAGGCCGCCACGCGGTCCCTCAGCGCCTGCTCATCCTTGTCGAACCAGCGGTCGAGCGTGGACTCGAAACCGAGGCCAGGCGCAATCGCGGCGGCGCGCGCCTCGACGGCGGCTCTGGCCTCAGGACTCCGTTCATGGACCGAGTTGAGAACCGCCAGCCGCTTGACGCGCTGGGGATGCGCGATGGCGAGCCCCATGGCGACGAGCCCGCCCATGGAGTGGCCCACCACATTCGCCGCCGTGATGCCGAGATCGTCCAGGAGGCGTCGCGCCTGCGCGACATAGTCGTCGAGCGTTGCAGCTTCGGCCAGCGGAAGGCTCTCACCATGGCCCACCATGTCCATTGCGATCACCCGGTGCGTGGCGGAGAAGGCGGCGATCTGCGGCGCCCAGGCTTCCGCATTGAGACCCACGCCATGGATCAGCAGGATGGGCTCGCCCTCCCCCTTCTCGATGAAGCTGGTGCCGCCGAGGCTGCGGCGCAGATCTGACAGGGCGGATGCGGGCAAGGGGATGTCCTTCGAGCAGTCGATGGGCCACCCTCTTGCAGAGGCGGGAGGGGATCGTCAAGGCAGACGGGAAGGTCCGGGCCCGCGCGCTTTCCCTTTCGTCATTGCCCGCCCCCGAGCGGGCAATCTTCGTTGCTGCCGCTCAAGAAGATGCCACGGTCGAGCCGTGGCATGACGAGTCTGGAACCAATCGGGCGCGGTTACCGCAGCGGGTGGAGCGTCCCCTTAGGCCTTCACTTTCCCCTTGGCACGTTCGGCCAGCAGGTTGGTCAGCCAGTCCGGGTCCATCTGCGGCACGGAGGAGAGCAGGAGTTCGGTGTAGGGCGGATAGGGCGGGTTGAGGACCTGGGTCTTCGGGCCCTGCTGAACGACCTTGCCCTGGTGCATGACCACGATCTCGTCCGAGATCGCGCGCACTGTTGCGATGTCATGGGTGATGAAGAGATAGGAGACGTTGGTGTCCTTCTGCAGCTTCATCAGCAGCGTCAGGATTTCCTCCTGCACGATCTGGTCGAGTGCGGAGGTGACCTCGTCGCAGATGATGATCTCGGGTTCGGCGGCAAGGGCGCGGGCGATCGACAGGCGCTGCTTCTGCCCGCCCGACACCTCGGTCGGCAGCCGGTCGATGAAGCTCTCGTTGAGCTCAATGGCGTCGAGCAGCTCCGCCACGCGGCGGTCGCGCGCGGCGCCCTTGATGCCGTGGTAGAATTCCAGCGGGCGGCCGATGATGTCGCGGATCGTCTGGCGCGGGTTGAGCGACGTATCCGCCGACTGGTAGATCATCTGGATGCGCCGCAGCGTGTCCTTGTCGCGGTCCTTGAGCTTGCGCGGCAGCGGCTTGCCGTTGAAGGAGATGTCGCCCTTCGACGGCGGCAGGAGCCCGGTGATGGCGCGGGCCAGCGTCGACTTGCCGGAGCCGGACTCGCCCACCACCGCCACGGTGCGGCCGCGCGGCAGGCGGACTGTGACGTTGTCGAGGACCTTCACGACGCCCGAATAGCTGGCATCGACGTTGCGGATGCTCAGCACCACGTCGTCGCTGATCGATTCCTCCTTGGCGAGCTTGCGCACCGCCCACAGCGTCTTGGTGTAGTCTTCCTTCGGCTCCTTCAGCATCTCGCGGGTGGGCGCCTCCTCCACCTCGCGGCCGTGGCGCAGCACCATGATGCGGTCCGCCATCTGCGCCACGACCGCCAGGTCGTGGGTGATGTAGATCGCCGCGGTGTGGAATTCCTCCACGATGTTGCGCATGGCGGCCAGCACCTCGACCTGCGTCGTCACGTCGAGTGCCGTCGTCGGCTCGTCGAAGATGATGAGGTCGGGGCGGCAGGACATGGCCATCGCCGTCATGGCGCGCTGC
>JADCDC010000425.1 GCA_020252385.1 Aestuariivirga sp. | reverse complement strand
GCGAAGGCATTGGGCAGGCCCTGCGCCAGCGGGAAAGGAAGCACCGTGATCGAATCCGCCCCGCCAAGGCCCGCACCGAACACCGCGGCCGTGGCGCGCAGGATGTTGGTGTGCGGATCCTTCACCGCCATCATGCGCCAGGAGGTTTCGGCGTGAAGCCGCAACGGCGCATCGGGAAGCCCCGCGGCCTGAAGCACGCGCCGCCACATCAGCCGCATGGCGCGGAACTTCGCGAGCGTTGCGAACATGTCCTGCGTGGCGGCAAGCGTCACGCCCACGGCGCGCGACAGGTGCACGTCGTTCAGCCCCTCGAGTGCCCGCAGCGTGGCAACGGCGGTGGCCAGCGTCGCACCCAGTTCCTCCGCCTCGGTCGCACCCTGTTCGTGCCAGCTCCGCCCGTCGGCCTCCATGTAGGGGCCAGCAAACCCAAGCCGCGCCAGCTCCGCCGCATCGGCGGGCGAGGTGAGCGCGAAGGAGATGGTGAGGCGCTCGGGGTCGATCGGCTGCGTGGCGATGAGGTCCGCCAGCGCCAGCGAAGCCCCGCCCTCGATCCGCAGGTCCACCGCATGAAGGTGAACGCCCTGCAGCACGCGGGCGAGCCGCGCGGGGTCGATGCCATAGCCCCGCGCCGTCGCGGCATCGCGCGACACGAGCACGAGCCCCGTCGTGCCATTCGCAAGGTCGTCGAGGGCGATGTCGTTGGCCCGCGCCGCATCCGGGTGGTCGACCCGCTGGAACAGCGTCCAGGGCGTCTGTGCGGCGCGCGCCGTGCGTGGGGCGGCCTGCTGGCCGTTGAGTGCCTCGAGGCGGATGCCGTCGGCGGTGGTGCGGGCGAGCCTCTCCTCGAAGGCGGCGCCCTTCAGCACCGCCTCCACCCGCCTCAGCCACTCCGCCCGGTCAGTACCGGGAAATTCCGCCGCCAGCTTCAGCTCACCCATGGGAACCCAGTCTCTTGCATGTCGAAAACATCTAGCGAAGACGGGGGCCTGCCGCAAACCGCCGTTGGTCTAATCCGCCGCCTGGGGGGTCACCGCCACGCCGTCCGCCATCTGGTCCGAGGGGTGGAGGATCACCACATCGCCCGACGCGAGCCCCGCCGTCACCTCGGAGAACGCCGCATTGCGCCGGCCCAGTTCCACGATGCTCAGCACGGCCCGGCCGTCGGCCACCTTGTAGACCGCCCAGTCCCCTCCCTTGCGGAAGAGGGCCGCCACCGGCGCCGCCACGAGGTTCTTGCCCTCCCACACGGTGATGCGCGCCACCACGCGGAAGCCATCGCCCAGGGCGTCCAGCCCCTGCTGATCGGCGAGGTCGAGGATCACTGCCACCCTCTGCTCCTCGATCCCCAATGCCGAGACCTTGGTGACGGCCGAAGGCTCGACCCGCCGGACCTTTGCCGAAAGCGGCGGCCCGCCCCAATTGTCGATCACGGCTTGAGCGCCCGGCTTGATCTCCACCGCATCACGCGACAGCACTTCCACCATGATTTCGATGTCGGCGGGATCGCCGATCTCGACCAGAGGCGTGCCCGCCTGCACCACCTGTTCGCTCTCGGTCAGCACGCGGAGCACGCGGCCCGTCGCCGGCGCCTTGATCTCGGTGCAGCACGGCCCCTCGCTCGCCTCGTTCTCGATCAGTGCGGCCTCCGCCCGCTGCAACTCGCGCTCGCGCACGGTAAGGGACGCCTTGGCGCTGTCGAGGGCAGCCGCCGCCGTGGCAACGTCGAGGCGCGCCTTGTCGAGGGCGCGTTCGGAGATCGTGCCCCGCAGCGACAGGCTTTCGGCGCGCGCGAGCTCCGTCCGGATGAAGGTGAGTTGCGCCTCGGCCTGCTTCACTTCCGCCTGTGCCAGGCCCACGCTGGCGCGGGCCGAGGCGGCGGCTGCCTCCGCCACGCGCTTCAGCCGCGCATCGAGCAGGCCCGGTGCCGCGGGGCGAAGCGACACCACCACGGTTTCGTTCTTCACCACCTCATCGCCGGGGTGAAGGTCGATGCGCAGCACCTGCCCGGCGATCGGTGCCGAGACGGCGAACACCTCGCGGATGCGGCTCTTGCCTTCCTCCTCCACCGTCACGCTGATGTCGCGTGCCTCGATCACCGCCGTCTCGACGGCGATGGGCCTCGGCCAGAAGGCCCAGGTGAGCGCGGCCAGCGCCGCAAGCAGAAGTGCCAGTATGATCAGACGCCGCAGCATCTCATTCCCTCGTCTTCAAGACTTCGATCATGTCGAGCCGGTCGATCCGCCGCCGCACCATGAGGCCGGACACCACCGCCGCCCCGATCACCACGAGGCTCGCCCAGGCAAAGACCTCGCGGTTGACGACGAGCGGCACGCGATAGAGCTCGGTGCTCAGGCCCTGCGCCATGGTCAGCGCGAAGCCGTAGCCGATCAGCCAGCCCACAGGCTGCGCCAGCATCACCACCACGGCGAGTTCGCCCAGCAGGAGTGCCGACACCTCGCCCTTGGTGAAGCCCAGCACCCTGAGGCTCGCCATCTCGCGCCCCTGTTCGGAAAGCGAGATGCGCGCGAAGTTGTAGACCACCCCGAAGGCGATGATTCCCGCCAGCACGGCGTAGACCGTGATCATCACGGTGAGGTTCTGCGCCAGCGTCTCGCGGAATTTCTGAAGTGCGGCGTATTGGAGCGAGATGAAGCTCGCGGCGGGTGTCGCCTTCAGCAGCGCGAACAGCTCGTCGCGTGCGGCCATGTCAAGGCCCAGATAGACGCCCGAGATCACGTCGCCTTCCTTCAGCATCCGGTTCATCGCATCAAGGTTCATGTAGGCGGTAAGCCCGATGAAGCCCGTGATGATGGCGGACACGGGCTGCATCACCGTCTGCCGCCGGCCTTCGAGGATCTCGACCTCGATCTCGTCGCCGATCTCGATCCTGAGGAGCTCCGCCAGCGCCTGCGAGATCACCAGTCCCTCGGGCGGCAGCACCACGGGCCGGAGCTCGCCATCGAGCACGCGGGAGAGCGAGGCGCCCTCCTGCTTGCCGACGAGCGACACCCGGCGCTCGGCGGGCCCGAGGCGGAGCTTGACCGGCAAGGCGCGGAACGGCTCCGCCTGGAGCACGGCGGGCAGCCTTTCCGCCTCGAACAGCGCTGCCATGGGCTTGACGCCAGTGAAGGTGATCGAGGCGTCGTAGCGGTCGCTCATGCGGAAGGTGACGTCGATCATGTGGTTGATCGAGCCGAAGGCCCAGAGCGAGCCCACGAGGATCGCCACCGCCAGCGCCATGCCGAGGATGCCGCTCAGCGTGCGCAGCGGCCAGTGCGTCAGGTGCCGCATGACG
>JADCDC010000424.1 GCA_020252385.1 Aestuariivirga sp. | reverse complement strand
GAGCTCGAATTCATTGCCCAGACGCTGCAGCTGATCCATGCCGCACGCCACCCGGAGGTGCTGGACACCAACACCACGGCGGCACTCGCCAAGCTCCACGCGGCGGGGCTCCTCGATGAATTCTCATTCCTCGGGCTGAAGCGGGCGGGCATCCTCTACCACCGGCTGACGCAGATGCTGCGGCTGTGCGTCGACGGGCCCTATGACCCGGCCAAGGCGCTGCCCGCGCTCAACCGTCTGGTGGCCAGCGCCGCCGTCGCCCCCGACATCTCGGCGGCGGAGGAATTGCTGGCGGATACCCAGGGCGAGGTCGCCCAATTCTTCGACCGGCTCATCGGTCCGGTGGGCTGAAGATTCCCGCGACGGAAACCGCCGCCACCCCCGTCTTTCCTTCAGGACAATGACAGGAGGAACGTCCGATGATGCGTGCAGCCCTTGCTTTCGCTCTTCTGGCCGGCGTGGCGATCGCCCCGGCGCCCGGCCAGGCCATGGAGCCCTATCTGCCGAAGACGGAGAAATCCTTCGGCAAGGCCGATGCCGACGCCAACGGCAAGGTGACGGCGGCGGAGATTACCCCGCGCGCCGGGAAGCGCTTCGCCCGCATGGACCAGGACCGCGATGGCGCGGTGACGGCGGCCGAGATCGACGCAGCGCTCAAGCGGGCGCTGGACCGCCGGCGCGACCGCATCATGGCGGCGCTCGATGCCGACCGGAACGGCGCGGTGTCGCGCGCCGAACTCGACCGCTACGTCGAGGCCATGGTGGCGGCGGCCGACGGCAACCATGACGGCGGCGTCAGCCTCGAGGAGGCGCGCAACTACAGGGTTGCGAAACTGAAGAAACCCGCTACGGGAGATAAGTCCAACTGACCCTGAGCCACGGCCCGACACTTGACGCGCGATGCCTCGGCCTTCCGGCAGATGACGGATGCCGGCCTGCTGGAGGCCGCCGCCGGGGGCTCCCACGCGGCCTTCGCCGAGATCGTGGAGCGCCACTTCCAGCCCGTCTACCGCCTGGTGTGGCGGATGACGGGCGGAGCCGCGGAGGCCGAGGACATCGCGCAGGAAGCCTTCGTGAAGCTGTGGAAGAATCCTTCCCAGCTGCGCGAGGGCGCGGCTCTCCGGGGCTGGCTGATGCGGGTTGCCTCGAACGCGGTGATCGACGGCAGCCGGAAGCCCAGGGCCGGGGCGATCGAGGATGTGCCCGAACCGCCGGATCCGATGGCGCGGCCGGATGCTCCCCTCGACCGGGCGCAGGCGCAAAGGCTGGTGGACGCCGCCATCGCAGCACTGCCGGACCGCCAGCGGCAGGCCCTGGCGCTTGTCTATTTCGAGGGCTTGTCCAATATCGAGGCAGCCGGCGTGATGGAGGTGAGCGTCGATGCTGTGGAATCGCTTCTGGCGCGGGCGCGCCGGAGCCTGAAGGAAAGCCTGTCTGCCGAATGGCGCGACCTTATCGGCGGACTGGCGGAAACGGGACGATGAGGACCTGAGATGAGCAATGGCAACGACATGGGCAAGGACATGCGTCCTGACCACGGCACGCCAGAGGAGCACCGCGAGATCGCGAAGGTGCTGGCGCATGCTTCCGCCCCGCCTGCCGCCGCGGCCGCCGCGGCGCGGCTGATCGCGCGCATTGCGGATGAGGCGCAGGAACAGCCCACCGCGAAGGTCCTGGACTTCGCGCCGCGGCCCAGGCCCGCAGCGCGCCGCGTGCTCCGCTTCGCCGCGGCCCTGCCGCTTGCGGCATCGCTGGCGCTCGGCGTCTATCTGGGGGCGAAGGGCACGCTCGACTTCATGCTGCCCGCCGCCATCACCGGCGGCGTCGCCGCAAACGAGGACCTGCCGGACGAGCTGGGTGGCGTCGGCGAGGCCGATGCCTATGCCGAGGAAAACCTGTCATGAGCGACACCGGCACGGCAGTACCCCCGCCGGTTTCCGCACCGGCCCGGAGCTTTCCATGGCTCAAGGCGGCGCTCATCGCCTCGCTGGCGGTGAACCTGCTGTTCATCGGCGCAGGCGTGGCGCGCTTCCTGGTGAAGGAGCCATCCGACCGCATCTCCGGCCTGTCGCAGGTGCAGCTGATCCCCCGGAAATTCTTCGGCGAGCTTGAAGGTGCGCGCAAGGCGGAACTGCTGGGCGTGTTCCGCGACATGCGTCCGGCCTTCCGCGAGGGCCGCCGCGCGGCGCGCGAGGACATCGCATTGCTGGCCGCAGCACTCGAGGCCGAGCCCTATGACGCGGCGCGCGTCAGGGCGGCGGTCGAGGGCTTCACCACACGCAGCGAAAGGCTGGTGGCGAGCGGCGGCGAGGCGGCGCTGACCCTGATCGCCAAGCTGACGGCCGATGAAAGAAAGCTCCTCGCCAAGCACATCCGCCAGCGCGCCGAGCGCGGGCGCGGCGAAGGGCGGGACGGCAAGCGGGACGACAAGCGGGACAACTGAGGGCTCTCCTCGTGTTTCCCCTCCCCCTTGTGGGGAGGGGCAGGGGTGGGGGTCGGATGATGCCCGGGAATCTTGGTCCGGCAAAATGCTCCGGCTTCGGAGCGACCCCCACCCTTAATCCCTCCCCACAAGGGGGAGGGAAACACAACTTGATCTGCGAATACTACGACGCCAGCTGCACCTGCGGGGCGGCGACGG
>JADCDC010000423.1 GCA_020252385.1 Aestuariivirga sp. | reverse complement strand
GAGAACGACGCCACCCAGATCGGCCTTGCCGAGGCGCAGCGGAGGAACCCCGCCGCCAGCATCGGCGACCAGATCGCCGAATCGCTGCCGCCCATCGAGTTCGGCCGCATCGCCGCGCAGAACGCCAAGCAGGTCATCGTGCAGAAGGTGCGCGACGCCGAGCGCGACCGCATGTATGCCGAGTTCAAGGACCGGATCGGCGAGATCGTGAATGGCGCGGTGAAGCGCGTCGAATACGGCAACGTCATCGTCGACCTGGGCCGTGGCGAAGGCATCATCCGGCGCGACGAATCGCTGCCGCGCGAGACCTTCCGCCCCGGCGACCGGGTGCGCGCTTATGTCTATGACGTCAGGCGCGAGCAGCGCGGGCCCCAGATATTCCTCTCCCGCACGCATCCCGAATTCATGGCCCGCCTGTTCGGCCAGGAAGTGCCGGAAATCTATGACGGTGTCGTCGAGGTCGTGGCGGTCGCGCGCGATCCCGGAAGCCGTGCCAAGATCGCGGTCCGCTCCAAGGACGGCTCGATCGATCCGGTCGGCGCCTGTGTGGGCATGCGCGGCAGCCGTGTCCAGGCTGTGGTGAACGAACTCCAGGGCGAGAAGATCGACATCATCCAGTGGACGCAGGACGTCGCCTCCTTCGTGGTGAACGCGCTGGCACCTGCCGAAGTCTCCAAGGTCGTGCTCGACGAGGAGTCCGAGAGGATCGAGGTCGTCGTGCCGGACGAGCAGCTCTCGCTTGCCATCGGGCGGCGCGGCCAGAATGTGCGGCTTGCCTCCCAGCTCACCGGCTGGGACATCGACATCATGACGGAGGCCGAGGAATCCGAGCGCCGCCAGAAGGAATTCGCGGCGAGGACCGAGCTCTTCGTCTCGGCGCTCGACGTCGACGAGACGCTGGCCCAGCTCCTCGCTTCCGAGGGCTTCGCCAATGTCGAGGAGGTGGCCTATGTCGAACTCCGCGATATCGCCTCGATCGAGGGTCTCGACGAGCAGACGGCGGAAGAGCTGCAGAACCGTGCCCGGGAATATCTGGAGCGGGAAGCCGCCGAACTCGATGCGCGGCGCATCGAACTGGGCGTGCTCGACGAGCTGAAGGAGATCGAGGGCCTGACCCCCGCCATGCTGGTGGCCTTGGGCGAGGCCGGCATCAAGTCGGTCGAAGACCTCGCGGGCTGCGCCACCGACGAGCTCATCGGCTGGACCGAGCGCAAGGCCGGGGGTGCAGTGAAGCACAAGGGCGCCCTCTCGGACCTCGAGGTGGCGACCGACGAGGCCAATGACCTGATCATGAAGGCCCGCATCAGGGCCGGCTGGATCGAGGCCCCGGTCGAGCCCGAGGCCGAAGAGGCCTCCGGCGGGGTGGACGCCTGAGCGAGAACCCCGGCACCACCGATTCCGAGGCGGATCAGCCCTTGGCCGACCGCATGTGCATCGTGACCCGCGCGGTCAGGGACGAAGCGGAGCTCATCCGTTTCGTGAGGAGCCCGGATGGAATGGCCATTCCGGACCTTGCCCGGAAGCTGCCCGGCCGCGGGGTCTGGGTCAGCCTCGACCGCCAAGTCCTGGCGGAGGCGGTCCGGAAAAAGCTGTTCGCGCGCGGCTTTGCGGCTGAGACCACAATGCCGCCCGATCTTCCCGATAGGGTGTCGCAATTGCTCCGCCAGCATGCCCTGTCGCTCCTCTCGCTCGCCAAGAAGGCGGGCGAAGCCGTGCAGGGCTTCACGAAAGTTGAGGAAATGCTGGGCCGGGGACGGGCAAAACTGCTGTTCCATGGAACGGATGCCGCGCTGGACGGTTGCCGGAAACTGGACAAGCTTGCCGGGCCCCAGGTGCAGACGGTCGTTCTTTTCGAACGACGCGAATTGGATTTGGCTTTTGGACGGCCAAATGTGGTACATGCTGCCGTGGCCAAGGGAGGGCTTGCCGAAAAGCTCTCCGCCGCCGTGCGCCGGATCGAGATGTTTGAGGGCCTTAAAGGGCCCGCCGAGGACCTGAAGAGAAAAGATGACTGACAACAACGACAAAGACCGCAAGCCTGAAGGCAACCGCCCCGGTGGCGGTACCCTGACCCTCAAGCGGCCGTCGATCGAGCAGAGCAAGGTCAAGCAGAGCTTCGGTGCAGGGCGCTCCAAGACCGTGGTGGTCGAAACCAAGCGCAAGCGCTTCGGGGACGACAAGCCGGCCGGTGCCGAGGTGAAGCCCGCCTTCCAGCCGCAGCCGCGCGTCACCCCCGCGCCGCCCTCCAACACCCAGACGCCCGCTCCCCCGAAGCCGCAGGCAGCGCCCCGTTCCGGCGTGGTGCTGCGCACCCTGACGGCCGAGGAAAAGGAAGCGCGCGACCGTGCGCTGGCCGGTGCCCGCGTGCGCGAGGCGGAGGACCGCAAGCGCCAGGAGGAAGACGCCCGGCGCCGCGCCGAGCAGGATGAATATGACCGCCGCGAGCGCGAGGCCGCCGCCCGCCGCAAGGCCGAGGAAGAAGCCCGCCACAAGACCGAGGAAGACGCCCGGCGCAAGGCCGAGGACGCCGCCCGCAAGCTGGCGCCGAAGCAGGCTCAGACTTCCAATGTCGTGACGCCCGCCACGGTGCCGATGAAGGCCCCGACCGGCAAGGCGACACCCTCCCCCGTCAAGCGCACCCATGACGAGGAAGAGACCCCGCGCCGCGCCTTCCCGGGTGTGGTCAAGCGTGAGGTGAAGGCGCCCGTTCCCGCCCGCACCAAGGGCGAGGCCGACAAGCGCCGCGGCCGACTGTCGGTCGTCAATGCGCTGAACGAGGATGACGAGCGCGCCCGTTCGGTGGCGGCCTTCCGCCGCCGCACCGAGCGCCTGAAGAAGCAGACACAGGGCTTCCAGATGCCGACCGAGAAGGTCAGCCGCGAAGTCGTGATCCCCGAGGCGATCACCATCCAGGAGCTCGCCAACCGCATGGCCGAGCGCGCCGTCGACATCATCAAGTTCCTGATGAAGCAGGGCGAGATGCACACGATCAACGACGTGATCGATGCCGACACCGCCCAGCTGGTGGCCGAGGAGATGGGCCACAAGGTGAAGCGCGTCTCGGAAGCCGACGTGGTGGAAGGCCTGTCCGGCGACTCCGACGCGCCCGAACAGCTCAAGTCCCGCCCGCCGGTCGTCACCATCATGGGCCACGTCGATCACGGCAAGACCTCGCTTCTCGATGCGCTGCGCAAGACCAATGTGGTGTCCGGCGAGGCCGGCGGCATCACCCAGCACATCGGCGCCTATCAGGTGGAGACGCCGAACGGTGTCGTCACCTTCATCGATACGCCGGGCCACGAGGCCTTCACCTCGATGCGCGCGCGCGGCGCTAAGGCGACCGACATCGTGGTGCTCGTCGTCGCCGCCGACGACGGCGTCATGCCGCAGACGGTGGAGGCCATCAACCACGCCCGCGCCGCCGACGTGCCGATCATCGTGGCCATCAACAAGATCGACAAGCCAGCGGCCAATCCCATCCGTGTACGGAACGAACTCCTCAAGTACGAGATCGTGGTCGAGAGCATGGGCGGCGACACGCTTGAGGTCGAGGTCTCGGCCTTGAAGGGCACAAACCTCGACAAGCTCCTCGACGTGATCCTGCTGCAGTCCGAAGTGCTCGATCTCAAGGCCAATCCGGACCGCGAGGCGGGCGGCATGGTGGTGGAAGCCCAGCTCGACAAGGGCCGTGGGCCAGTCGCCACGGTACTCGTGCAGCGCGGCACTCTGAAGCTCGGCGACATCTTTGTTGCAGGCTCCGCCTGGGGCCGTGTCCGTGCCCTCGTCGACGACAAGGGCCAGCAGGTGAAGGAGGCGATGCCTTCAACGCCCGTGGAAGTTCTGGGCCTCAACTCCGCACCCGAAGCGGGCGACCAGTTCGACGTGGTGCCGAACGAGGCCCGCGCGCGCGAAGTCACCGAATACCGCGAGAGGAAGCGCCGCGAAAGCCGCGGTGCGGCCTCCGCACGCTCCTCGCTCGAGCAGATGATGTCCGCCATCAAGGAGGGCGCCACCGAGTTCCCGATCCTCGTCAAGGCAGACGTGCAGGGCTCGGCCGAAGCGATCGTCCAGGCGCTGGAGAAGATCGGCAATGCCGAGATCAAGGCGCGCGTCATCCACTATGCGGTGGGCGGCATCAACGAGTCCGACATCGGCTTGGCGGAAGCGTCCAAGGCCGTGGTGCTGGGCTTCAACGTCCGTGCCTCCGCCCAGGCGCGCGATGCGGCCGAGCGTGCGGGGATCGAGATCCGCTACTACAACATCATCTATGACCTCGTGGACGACATCAAGCAGGCCATGGCCGGCAAGCTGGCGCCGGAACTGCGCGAAACCTTCCTCGGCAATGCGAAGATCCTCGAGGTCTTCAACATCACCAAGGTCGGCAAGGTGGCGGGCTGCCAGGTCACCGAAGGCAATGTCCAGCGCGGCGCCAAGGTGCGCCTGATCCGCGACAACGTGGTTATCCACGAGGGGACACTCTCGACGCTCAAGCGCTTCAAGGACGAAGTGAAGGAAGTGCCCGTCGGCCAGGAATGCGGCATGGCCTTCGAGAACTACCAGGACATCCGCGCGGGCGACATCATCGAGTGCTTCCGCGTGGAGAAGGTCCAGCGCACGCTGGACTGACCTAGACGATGAGCAAAGGCAGCGCCCCCTCCCAACGCCAGCTCCGCGCGGGCGAGTTGATCCGCCACGCGCTGGCGGACATCTTCCTGCGCGGGGAATCGGGCGACCCCGATCTCGAGCGGCTGAACCCGACGGTCGTCGAGGTGCAGATTTCGCCCGACCTCAAGATCGCCACGGCCTTCGTGCGGACGCTCCAGCCCAACAAGGAGAAGGCGCTGCTTGAGGCGCTGAACCGCAACAAGCGCTATATCCGCGGCCTCGTCGCGCCGAAACTCGACATGAAGTTCACGCCCGAGATCCGCTACCGTGTCGATACGGCGCTGGACTATGCCAGCAAGATCGACGAGCTCCTGCGGAGCCCCGAAGTGGCGCGGGATCTGGAGAAGAAGTGAGCCACCCCTCCTTCCGTCACCCCAGCGAAGGCTGGGGTCCCGCTTTGGCCGGCGGACGGGAAGCGGGATGCCAGCCTTCGCTGGCATGACGGCGCTTCGGATATGAAGAAACAACGCACCCCCGTCCACGGCTGGCTCATCCTCGACAAGCCCCATGGCATGAGTTCCACCCAGGCGGTGGGCAAGGTGCGCCACCTGTTCAATGCCGAGAAGGCAGGCCACGGGGGAACGCTGGACCCCCTGGCCACGGGCCTCCTGCCCATCGCATTGGGGGAGGCGACCAAGACCGTGTCCTACGCAATGGACGGCCGCAAGGTCTACAGCTTCACTGCCCGCTGGGGCGAGGAAAGGACGACGGATGATCTCGAGGGCGAGGTGAGTGCAACCTCCGGAAGGCGCCCGTCACAATCGGAGATCGCGCAGGTCCTTCCCCGCTTCACCGGCGAGATCCTTCAGGCGCCGCCCGCCTTTTCCGCGATCAAGGTCGATGGCGAGCGGGCCTATGACCTCGCCCGGGCGGGAGAGGCGGTGGAGCTTGCGCCCCGTCCCATCCTGATCGAGGCGCTGCGGCTGGTCGAGGCCGGCCCGGACCACGCCACATTCGAGGTCACCTGCGGCAAGGGCACCTACATCCGCTCGCTCGCCCGCGACATGGGCCGGGCGCTCGGCACGGTTGCCCATGTCTCCAGCCTGCGCCGGATCGAGGTCGGTCCGTTCACCGAAGCCCATATGATTTCGCTGGAAAACCTTGAGGAACTCAGCCATAAGGCCCTCGGCGGAAACGCCATAACTGGGGCTCTTCTCCCCATCGAGACCGTGCTGGACGGCATCCCGGCACTGGCCATTGATGAAGAGAAGGCCCGACGCCTGAGACTTGGACAGCCAGTCCTGCTCAGAGGCGCGAATGCTCCCATAGCCGAAGATGCGGTTCTGGTGACGTGCGGGGGAAAGCCCGTCGGCATCGGCCAGGTCAGCGAGGGAACGCTCAAGCCGAAGCGTTTGTTCAACCTGTAACCATCCATGTATTGGAGATGACCGAATGACCATGACCGCCGAGCGCAAGGTCGCTCTCGTGAAGGAATTCGCCACGAAGCCGGGTGACACCGGTTCGCCCGAAGTCCAGGTTGCGATCCTCACGGAACGCATCAACTACCTCACCGACCACTTCAAGACCCACAAGAAGGACAACCATTCCCGCCGTGGGCTGCTGACGATGGTGAGCAAGCGCCGTTCGCTTCTCGACTACCTGAAGCGTATCGACGATCAGCGTTACCAGACGCTCATCAAGCGCCTCGAGATCCGCCGCTAAGCGGATTTCGGAAACAAGGTCGAGCGGGCGGATCACCGAGTTGCCGCCCGCGTCCCCCAACTCAAGAGTCCGGCAATGGGGCCGGACTCCCATAGGCCCAAAGGGGATGCCGTCCACAGTGGTGGTGCACGTCTTTCAAGCGGCGGCGAAGGGCACAAAGGAAAATCCGAAATGTTCAATATCGACGTCGAAGAAATTCAGTGGGGCGGGCAGACGCTGCGCCTCGAAACCGGCCGCATGGCCCGTCAGGCGGATGGCGCCATCGTCGCCTCGCTCGGTGAAACCACCGTTCTCGCCACCGCCGTTGCCGAGCGCTCCGCGAAGCCGGGGATCGACTTCTTCCCGCTCACCGTCAACTACCAGGAAAAGACCTATGCCGCCGGCAAGATTCCGGGCGGCTATTTCAAGCGCGAAGGCAGGCCGACCGAGCGCGAGACGCTGATCTCCCGCCTGATCGACCGCCCGATCCGCCCGCTCTTCGTCGAGGGCTTCCGCAACGAGACGCAGGTCATCGCCACCGTCCTCTCCTATGACCTCGAGAACGACACCGACATCCTCGCACTCGTCGCCTCCTCGGCCGCCCTCACGCTGTCGGGCATTCCCTTCATGGGTCCGGTCGGCGCGGCGCGCGTCGGCTACATCGACGGCGAATATGTGCTGAACCCCACGATCGAGCAGCAGAAGCTGTCGTCGCTCGACCTCGTGGTTGCCGGCACGCAGGACGCCGTGCTGATGGTCGAGTCGGAAGCCAAGGAGCTTTCCGAAGAGATCATGCTTGGTGCCGTCATGTTCGGCCACCGCGGCTTCCAGCCGGTGATCGAGGCCATCATCCGCCTGGCCGAGCGCTCCTCGCGGGAACCCCGTGACTTCACGCCGCCGGATGAAGCAGCGCTCTACAACAAGGTGAAGGCGATTGCCGAAGCCGATGTGCGCGCGGCCTATGCGATCCCCAAGAAGGAAGAGCGTCACGAAGCCGTGGCCAAGGCCAAGGACAAGGTGATGGCTGCTCTCACCGGCGAGGACAAGCCGGACGCTCCGCCCACCAATAAGATCGGCGAGGCCTTCAAGCACCTCGAGAAGGACGTCGTCCGCAACTCGATCCTCGACACCGGCCACCGCATCGATGGCCGTGACACCAAGACGGTCCGCCAGATCATCGCGGAAGCGAGCGTCCTGCCGCGTACCCATGGCTCTGCACTCTTCACCCGCGGCGAGACGCAGGCCCTTGTGGTCACGACGCTCGGCACCGGCGAGGACGAGCAGTACATCGACTCGCTCGACGGCACGTCCAAGGGCACCTTCATGCTGCACTACAACTTCCCGCCCTTCTCGGTCGGTGAGACTGGCCGCATGGGTGCGACGGGCCGCCGCGAGATCGGCCACGGCAAGCTTGCCTGGCGTGCGATCCACCCGCTGCTGCCCGCGACGGACCAGTTCCCCTACACGATCCGCGTCGTCTCCGAGATCACCGAGTCCAACGGCTCGTCCTCCATGGCCTCGGTCTGCGGCGCCTCGCTGTCACTCATGGATGCCGGCGTGCCGCTGAAGGCGCCGTGTGCGG
>JADCDC010000422.1 GCA_020252385.1 Aestuariivirga sp. | reverse complement strand
GGCGATCCCCTGCTCGTCCCGGAAGCGGCGGGCCATGGCGTTCTCCGGCACGATCGACAGGCCGACCTCGTTGGAGACAAGGATGACCCGGGCGGTGGTATCGACGAGCGACTGACAGAGGCCATCGACCGCTGCCCCGATCTCCCGCTCATGGTGCATGAGGTTGCCGAGCCAGACGGTGACGCAGTCGAGGAGGACCACGCCGCTTGCCTTGGCGATCACGGCGGCGGGGTCGAGCGGGGCTTCGACCGTGTGCCAGCCATCGGCGGCGCGATCCGCCCGGTGGCGGGCGATGCGCTGGCGCATCTCCTCGTCGAAGGGTTCGGCGGTGGCGATGTAGGTCAAGGGCCCGTCCCCGCCCCGCGCCAGGCCTTCGGCGAAGCGCGACTTCCCCGAGCGGGCGCCGCCGAGGACGAGGGTCTTCACGAGGGCGTGCCCGGGATGCGGGCGATGAAATGGCCGCGCATGCGGTCCGGCCACTGGCGGAAGGGCACCTCGCCCGTCTCGCTCTCCCCGTGCAGGATGAACCAGTCGAGGATGGCGTCGGCCTGTTTGCGCGTCGGCTCATGATCGCCGGTGAAGTAAGTGAAGCGCGCGCCGTCCCGCAGCACCACGGAGCAGTGGCGCTTGCAGTTCCACAGGCAGGCCTGGGTGGCGACGGGAAGCGGCAGGCCGCGTGCGGCGATGGCATCGCGCATGTGGGCGATCAGCGTCTCGCCGCCGGTGCGGCCGTCGGGGCCGGTCTTCTCGGTGGGAGAGAACTTGCAGGTCGTGCACATGACGAGGTCGCGCATGGGTCTTCCGGATGGGGCTGTTGCCAAGGGTTGGCCTTCAATGTAGGCAATCCCAAGCCCTGTCAACGCGATGGAACCGGCATGACATTCAGCGCAATCGCCTTCCTCGCGTCCGACTCGCCCGAGGCGCGCGAGGCGGCGGCCCGGCTCGCCGCGATCCATGGCAATGCCGATCCAGACCGCGCCGATTGCGTGGTGGCGCTGGGGGGCGACGGGCACATGCTGCAGACGCTGCACCGCTTCCTTTCCACCGGGGTGCCAATCTACGGCATGAACCGGGGCACGGTGGGCTTCCTGATGAACGACTATGCCGAGGCGGGGCTGAAGGAACGGCTCGCCGCGGCGGAACTCACCACCATCCATCCCTTGAGCATGACGGCGGTGGACGAGACGGGGAAGGTGCACCGGGCGATCGCCTTCAACGAGGTCTCGCTTCTACGCCAGCGCCACCAGGCGGCGAAGCTCATGATCTCGATCGACGACAAGCCGCGGCTTGACGAGCTGATCTGCGACGGGGTGCTGGTGGCGACACCTGCGGGCAGCACGGCCTACAATCTCTCCGCCCACGGACCGATCCTGCCGATCAATTCGGACCTCCTGGCGCTGACGCCGATCAGCGCCTTTCGCCCGCGCGGCTGGCGCGGCGCCATCCTGCCGCATCAGGCGAAGGTGACGATCACCGTGCGCGAGGCCGAGAAGCGCCCGGTGGCCGCCGTGGCCGACCACGTGGAAGTGCGCCATGTGCGGCAGGTGGAGGT
The DNA here is from genome assembly GCA_020252385.1 of Aestuariivirga sp. GTDB lineage: Bacteria > Pseudomonadota > Alphaproteobacteria > Rhizobiales > Aestuariivirgaceae > Aestuariivirga. Next base: position 1,676 of record JADCDC010000422.1, on the reverse strand, counting down.
GGCGCAGGACCAGTCGAAATCGGCGAAGATCCTGTTCGACCCTGGGCATAGTCTCGCGGAACGCGTGCTGCGGGAGCAGTTCAGGTTCTGAGGGTGTGAGGGCGTCGGAGGTTTGTGCGTGCGGCGCCACCCCCTCACCCTGCCCTCTCCCCCACATGCGTGGGGGCGAGGAAGAAGATGGGGTGAGGATAATGCAAGCTCATTCCTCTCCCCCGGAACCGGGGGAGAGGGAAGGGTGAGGGGGTCTGTCCGCGAGTCGGCTGGTTGGGGCTGAGCATGCTGAAACACCCCCTCACCCTGCCCTCTCCCCCACTGCGTGGGGGCGAGGAATGGAGGGGGAGTCAGGCGGCGCGCAGCAGGTCGGCCTTGAGGCGGCGGGCGATGAGGCGGACGCGGTCGGCGGCGAAGCGGCCGACGTAGTCGAGCTGGCCGGGGCGCTCGCGCATGGGCAAGGCTTCATAGCGCGTCATCAGCACCTCGATGAGGCGGCGGCCGAAATCGTCGGGCGTCAGGGTGACGCCGTCCTCGCGCTCCTCGCGCGCCACGTCGCAGGCGGCCTGGAGCGTCCAGTAGCAGCCCTGCGGCAGGCCGGCCTTGGCATGGAGGCTGCGGAAGGCGCCGGGGGGCTTCACCAGCATCGCATCCCGCGCGCGCTTGGGCGTGACGCCCGCGAGATCGGCGAGGATCAGCGCCACGACATCGATGGCGCCCTGGCAGGCGGCGCGCACGATGATCGAGGGGGTGAGCATTTCGTCCTCGACGAGGGCCGCGACGACGGCGGGAAGCTCTGATTGCTCCGCTCCGGTGAGGAGGCCGAGCACCGCCGTCTCCTCGGCGTCGGCGATGAGTTCGCCGGCGTCATTGGCGGGAAGCCAGCCGCGCGCCACGACGAGCTGCTGCATGCGGGCGGCGCGGCGGCGGGTTTCGGAAATACGGACTTCGAGCGGCAGGTCGTCACGCGCGAGGAGTGCTTCCATGATCTCCGGCGCCTCGGCAAAGCGCTGGTGGAGGCGCTGGAACTGCGCGCGCGTCAGGACGGCGGCGGAATTCTCGAGAAGCAGCGCGTTGACGGCGAGCGGCAGCGACTCGACGATGTAGTCGATGGCCTCGGCGGAGACGTCCGGGCGGAGCGCGATGACTGCGCGGCGGGCATCATCGCCCACGCGCAGCACGGCCAGCATGTGCCAGTGGCCAAGGGCCGGCGTGCGGCCAAGGAAGGGAAGTGCGATCTCGTCATCATCCGCGATGATGGCGAAGAGCACGTCCGGGTCGAGGCCCGGCTGCTCGGCCAGGCCCTCCGCCAGCGCCTGGCGCACCTCGGCGTCGGGATCGGCGGCGAGCATGAGGACGGCGGGAACGACCTGCTCACGCTCCTGTTCCGGCGCATCCTCGCGGCCGAGGAACTGGCTAAGCTGGCGGGCGAGCTCGATGCGCTGCCCGAGGGTGCCCTGGTCGATGACCGTCATGAAGATGCGGTCGTCGAGACCGGTGAAGGAGGGATCGGTGGCGTCTGTCTGCATGGTGCTCAGCTCTTTTCCAGCCCGAGACTGCCTGCCAAGATTTAACATTCCGTTCACCGTAATCGGGCGGCGGGAGGGGGTGGTTCAGCATGAGAGGATGCTGGCGGCTGGACTCGCTGACAGACCCCCTCACCCTTCCCTCTCCCCCGGTTCCGG
>JADCDC010000421.1 GCA_020252385.1 Aestuariivirga sp. | reverse complement strand
CCAACAGCCTTCATCAGATCGCGTCGTTCCATGTTTACCCTCCGGATTGGTTCAGACGATTGTCCTGTATCTTCAGCAGCACATGACCGCGGGCGATAGTCTTAAAAATCTGCCTGAATCGCGTATGTGATCAAGAGTGGTGTGGCCTCGAATGGGACACGTTTCAATCTGCACGTTCGATCGCCTGACTATCTGGCGTGTCCAGATGGAACGGATACATTGATGATGACTCGTGTGTTCCGTCGGGATACCCTGCTCGAATCCATTGTCTTCGCTGATGGGTGCGTTGAATGCGAATCGTCCCTCGCATTGTGCTCGTTCTGTGCCTTGCGGCCACTGCCGTCTCACTGGGTGTGGAGGGTTTGGTCTCGCCCGCCCGCGCACAGAGCTATGGCGCCGACCAGGGCTATGAGAGCCTGCCGATCGAGACGGTGGACATCGTCATCACCAACCCCACCGGCGAGCAGGCCTACAACGACAAGGTGATCGACGGCCTCCGCCGCTACCTTGCATTCTATCCCGGTGACCGCTTCAACGAGAACCGTGCAATCTTCGCCATCGCGCGCGCGCGCCGAAGCCCGCAGATTGCCAATATCACCTATGAATTCGCGCTGGGCCGTGCCGGCGGTCTTGCCGTCACCTTCAAGATCACGCTTGCCGATGGTGTGCGCAAGGAAGAGGGGCAGGGCTATCTCGTCACCGGCAACAAGACGGATCTGCCGGTGCTCTATGACAAGGACGGCACCTATGTGCGCGCCAAGTTCGAGGCCATGTCGCTCTATTACGGCAATAACGACGCCTGGTACGGCCAACCCACGGCGATGCTTGCCGGCAACCCGCTGGTCCAGGGAAAGCCCGCGGGCGAGGGCTACACCAACTGGTTGGAAGGCTTCGCTCATTACGGCATCTACGGCATCACGCCGCTCAGCGACAGCTTCTACATCTATGGCGGGCTGAGTTCCATAAGCTCTGGTTCCGTTGGCCAGGAACTCTTCACCGACGAGACCCGTGGCTATACATTCTGGGAGGACGCCTATGCCGGCTTCGTCACCGGCAACACGGACGAGAAGGGCAACCGGCTCGTCTTCAACTTCAGCGCCGGGCGGCAGCGCTTCACGCTGGCCAATGGGTTCCTTATCGCCAACACGGCGGCAAACGGCCAGGACCGTGCGGCGCTGCAGGCCAATGCGCGCTGGGCCTCGGACCTTCTGGTGCTGGGCCAGGTCGCTTACAACAGCACGAGGCTCGAGGCCTTCTATCTCGACCCTGACGAACTGCCTGTCATCGACACCAATACGGCGCTCGCGGGCGTCAATCTGGAAGCGCGTCCGCTCCCCGGCCTGATGACGGCCGCGAGCTATGTGACGGGGGTGCGGTCCGACTACAGCTACTTCGGCCCGACGGGCGCCATCATCGGTACGCGCGAAGGCCTCAACGTCTATGACGCCCGCTTCACCTACACGCCGAGGCCATTGAGCCAGCCCGGACCCTTCTTCGGGGCCGAAGCCGCAATCCAGACGCACCGCGATTTCGACATGTTCGCCACGGCTGGCTATGGCGAGCTGGGCTACAGCTTTGTCGACACCAGGTGGTCGCCCGCCATCAGCTACCGGCTTGGCTATTTCTCGGGCGATGATCCCGAAACGGAAACCTACGAGCGCTGGGATCCCCTGTTCTCCGGCGGCAACGGCGAGCAATGGGTGCAGGGCGCCAACCACTTCAAGGTCGTGCAGGACAGCAACGTCATCGCCCATCGCATCCAGGCCCGCTTCCGGCCGTTGCCGCAGGTGGAGTTGGTTCCGCAGCTCTGGCTGTTCCAGGCAGACAGCCTGAACAACATCGGCGGCAACCCCGCGCTCACCTTTCTCGACAACAAGGAATTTGGCTACGAGGCCAATGTGACCGTCAAATGGTTCGCTTCGCGCAACTGGTATGTCCATGGCCACCTGGCCTACACCGTTCCGGGCGAAGGCACGCAGGACGGCATCGAACAGGCGACAGGGGGCGGGAAGCCAGACGACTGGTTCAGCGCCATGCTCTTCGTGCGCTACGCGCTTTGATGCGAAGACATGTTTCAATCCGAATCCGAAGGAGTGTCGAATGGTTGTGCGGCGAAATGTGATCAAGGGTGCGCGCATGGCGGCAGCGGCCGCGGCAACGGCCACTTCGGCGGCAGCGGCTGGAACCGAGGCGAAACTGGCCCTCGGCCCCTATTCGACGCCGTGGGATCCCGCGGATCCGAAGATTCCCGGAAGGCAGACCGTCGTTCCCGTGCCGGACGACTATTTCATGCCCGGGCGCTTCGCCGGCAAGACGGCACTCGTCACCGGCTGCGCACGCGGCATGGGCCGGCTGGCTTCCATCCGCCTCGCCCGCGAAGGTGCGAATGTCGTGGCCGTCGACTGGCTGAAGGACGAGGGCCAGGCCGTCGTGGACGGCATCATCAAGGAGGGCGGCAAGGCCGTCTTCGTCGAGGGCGATATCTCGGAAACCGCCGTCTGCGATGCCATGGTGCAGGCGGCGGTTGACAATTTCGGCGGGCTGGACTGCGCGCTCAACAATGCCGGCGTCATGGACGCGATCTTCCCCGGCGATCCCATCGACTATGCGAAGCAGAAGGATCTCGTCATGTCGCGCATCGACGAGGCATCGGACGCCTATTGGGATGTGGTGATGCGCGTCAACGCGACGGGCACCTTCCGCAGTCTGCGCGCCGAGCTTCGCCAGATGCTGAAGCAGAACCGCGGCGGCTCCATCGTCAATGTCGCGTCCGTGGCGGGGTTGCGCGGCTTCGGCGGAACGCCCTCCTATGTCGCCAGCAAGCATGCGGTGAACGGGCTGACCAAGAATGCAGCCATTGACTATGCGCCCTTTGGCATCCGCGTGAACTCCGTCTGCATGGCCACCACCATCACCCCGATGTACGAGCGCGCCTTCGATCTCCTGAAGCAGCGCGCCCAGGCCGGTTACAAGGACAGCGGCATCGGCATGCTGAAGATCGACAGCCTGCTTGAATTCAGCAGCCAGAAACAGATGGGATCGACAGCGGCGGAACAGGTGGCAGTGATGCTGTTCCTTCTCTCGCCCGAGTCTTCCAACATCACCGGCGCCAACTACGCCACGGACGGGGGCTTCACCACCTACTGATCGGGCCGCGAGGCGCCAAGACCGAGACCACTCTCTAAGAGCTTGATTTCATTGGTGAGCCCGTCGGGGATCGAACCCGAGACCCTCTGATTAAAAGTCAGATGCTCTACCGCTGAGCTACGGGCCCACGGCCGGGTCGGACCGGCGATTTGCGGGCCGGACCATAGTCGGGGGGCAGGGGCGGGTCAATAGTACGGCCCGCCGCAGGGACGTGATGCGCGCTATCGCTTCCGGGCGCGGGAAATGCTAGCGGGTAGCCGGAAAGCAGGGTTTTCGGATCGAACGGAGTTTCATGACGGAGATTGCCATCATCGTGCTGGCGGCCGGCAAGGGCACGCGGATGAAGTCCGCGCTGCCCAAGGTCATGCACCGCGCCGCGGGGCGGAGCCTCCTCGGACACGTGCTCCACGCCGCGAAGGGGCTGGCGCCACGGGAAACGGTCGTCGTGGTGGGTCCGGACATGGCGGCGGTCGCGGCCGAGGCGCAGGGCGTGTTCCCGGCGGCCCGCACGGTCGTTCAGGAGGAGCGTCTCGGCACCGGCCATGCCGTGCTCATGGCGAAGCCCGCGCTCGCGGGCTTCACGGGCACCGTCCTCGTGCTCTACGGCGACGTGCCGCTGATCGGCACGGAGAGCCTCAGGCGCCTCGCGGATCTCGCCGGGCGCTCCGGGCTCGCGGTGCTCGGCTTTGAGGCGGCGGACCCGAAGGGCTACGGACGCCTCCTCCGCAACGCTGAAGGACATGTCATCGCGATTCGCGAGGAGCTTGATGCAAGCCCCGAAGAACGCGCCATAAAACTCTGTAACTCCGGAATAATTGCCGTATCGGCAGAACGGCTCTGGCCGCTCCTCGCCAGGCTCGGCAACGCCAATGCCAAGGGCGAATACTACCTGACCGACGTGGTCGAACTGGGCGCGTCTGATGGTCTGTCCTGCGCGCTGGCCGTCTGTTCCGAGGCCGAGGTCGCGGGGGTGAACGACCGCGTGCAACTCGCCGCCATTGAGGCAACCCTGCAGCTGGCCTATCGCCGCCGCCACATGCTGAACGGCGCCACGCTCACCGCGCCCGAGACGGTGTTCTTCTCGGCTGACACGGAGATCGGCCAGGATGTGGTGATCGGCCCCCATGTGGTGTTCGGGCCCGGTGTCGCGGTGGCGGACGGGGCGGAAGTCCTGGGCTTTTCCCATCTCGAGGGTGCACGCGTCGGCCCTTCGGCCCGGATCGGTCCCTATGCGCGGCTGAGGCCCGGCGCCGTGATCGGCGAGGGCGCCCATATCGGCAATTTCGTCGAGGTGAAGAAGGCGGAGATCGGGCCGGGCGCCAAGGCCAATCACCTGAGCTACATCGGCGATGCCCGGGTGGGCCGCGGCAGCAACATCGGGGCCGGCACCATCACCTGCAACTATGATGGCTACGAAAAGCACCTGACCGACATTGGCGAAAACGTCTTCGTCGGCTCCAACACGGCGCTCGTGGCACCGGTGAAGCTCGGCGACGGCGTCAATGTGGCGGCAGGCAGTGTCATCACCCGCAACGTGCCGGCCAATGCGCTGGCGATCGGGCGGGCGGAGCTCGAGGTGAGGGACGGCTGGGCGGCGCGCTACCGCGAAATGAAGGCGGCCCGCAAGGCCGCGAAGAAGAAGGTATAGGACCATGTGCGGCATCGTAGGAATCCTCGGCAAGGCCCCGGTGGCGGAGAACATCGTGGAGGCTCTGCGCCGCCTCGAATACCGCAGCTATGATTCGGCAGGCGTTGCGACGCTCGTCGACGGAGGGATCGAGCGGCGGCGCGCCGTGGGCAAGCTCAAGAACCTGGCGGATCTCCTGGTGCGGCAGCCCCTGGCGGGAAACTCCGGCATCGGCCACACGCGCTGGGCCACCCATGGCGGCGTCACCGAGACAAACGCGCATCCCCATGTGGTCGATGACGTGGTCGTGGTCCACAACGGCATCATCGAGAATTTCCGGGTGCTGAAGGACGAGCTCGTGGCGGAGGGCGTCGTCTTCTCCACCCAGACCGATACGGAGGTGGTGGCGCAGCTCCTGGCGCGCGCCGTCCGCCAGGGCATTCCCCCGCGGGACGCAGTGCGCAAGGTGCTCGCCCGGCTCGAGGGCGCCTTCGCGCTCGCCATCCTGTTCAAGGGCGAGCATGACCTGATGATCGGCGCGCGCAACGGCCCGCCCCTCGCCGTGGGCCATGGCGATGGCGAGATGTTCCTCGGCAGCGATGCGATAGCACTCTCGCCCTTCACCAACCGCATCACCTATCTCGAGGACGGCGACTG
>JADCDC010000420.1 GCA_020252385.1 Aestuariivirga sp. | reverse complement strand
TCGGCAGCTGCAGGCGGCGGTAGAGGTCGATCGAATCCGCCACCGCCTTGTCGCGATCCATCACGCCGCGGCGCACCGCGGTCTCGACCGTCTGGTCGATCAGCTTGTGCGCCGGGTTGAAGGCGGCCGCGGCACTCTGCGCCACATAGGCGATGCGGGCGCCCCACAGCGCGCGCCTCTCCTCCTCGCTCGCTGCGCGGAGGTCGATGCCGTCGAACATGATGGTGCCATCGACGATGCGGCAGCCGGGCCTGGCGAAGCCCATGGCGGCAAGGCCGATCGTCGACTTGCCGGCACCCGACTCGCCGATGAGGCCCAGGACCTCGCCGCGCTTCAGCGTGAGGTCAACGCCCTTGACGATGGGATGCCAGACGCCGTCCGAATTGCCCTCGATCTTGAGGCCGCGGATCTCGAGAAGGGCCTCGCCCTTGACGCGTTGCTTGTCACTTTTCATCGCGCAATCCGCTCGTCCTGTGGAGGAACCAGTCCACCACGAAGTTGATCGCCACGGTCAGGAGTGCGATGGCGATGGCCGGATAGAATGGCGCCGGTATCCAGGGGAATTTCGGCACCGGGAAGGTGATGAGCGTCTTGCTTTCGGCCACCATGGAGCCCCAGTCGGCAGTAGGCGGCTGGATGCCGACGCCGAGGAAGGAGAGGGCCGAGATGGTGAGGAACACGAAGCAGAACCTGAGGCCGAACTCGGTGATCATCGGCGGCAGGATGTTGGGCAGCACTTCCCGGAAGATGATCCAGCCCGTGCCCTCGCCGCGCAGCCTCGCGGCCTCCACATAGTCCATCACCACGACGTCGAGGGCCGTGGCGCGCGCCAGGCGGAAGACGCGGGTAGCATCGAGCAGGGCGAGGATCAGGATCAGGTTGATGACGCTCCGGCCGAAGACGGCGAGCAGCATCAGCGCCATGATCAGCACGGGGATGGCGAGGAAGGCATCGACGACGCGGGAGATGCCCTGGTCGAGCCAGCCGCGCTTCAGGGCCGCCAGCACGCCGAGCGTGCCGCCGATGATGAAGGACAGGAGTGTCGTCATGAAGGCGATGCCGATGGTGTTCCGCGCGCCGTAGATGAGGCGGGAAAACAGGTCGCGGCCAATCTGGTCGGTGCCGAGCCAGAATTCGGCGCCGGCCGGCTGGTAGGCCCTCCCCACCACCTCGGACTCGCCGTAGGGCGCGATGAGTGGCGCGAAGACGGCGGCGATCAGGTAGATCAGGATCACGATCATGCCGAACCAGGCGCTGAACGGCGCCGTGGCCAGCGTGCGCCGCGCATTCTCCCAGAAGGTTCGGCGGGCGCGGACGTTGCGGATGTCTGTGGCGGGCGCGGTCATTTGGGATGCAGCAATCGCGGGTTGGTGACGATCGAGATGATGTCGGCCGAGAGGTTCAGCAGGATGTAGGTGGCCGCGAAGATCAGCGCGCAGGCCTGCACCACGGGCATGTTGCGGCTGGAGACCGAGTCCACCATCAATTGCCCGATGCCGGGATAGACGAAGACCACCTCGACCACCACGACGCCCACCACCAGATAGGCAAGGTTGAAGGCGATGACGGTGGCGATCGGCGCCCAGGCGTTGGGCAGCGCATGCTTGACGATCGCCTCGCGCTTCGGCACGCCCTTGAGCTGCGCCATTTCCATGTAGGGGCTGGCGAGCAAGTTGATGAGTGCGGCCCTCGTCATGCGCATCATGTGCGCCACGATGACGAGGGTCAGCGTGATGGCCGGAAGGGCGGCGCGGTAGATGTGCTCGAGGAAGGTCGTCGAGTCCGACACCGTGGAGAGCGAGGGGAACCACCTGAGCTTGATCGCGAAGAAGAACATCAGGAGATAGGCGATGAAGAACTCAGGCGTGGCGATGGTGGTGAGCGTCGTCGAGTTGACGATCCGGTCATACCAGCCGTTGCGGTAAAGGGCCGCGAGAATGCCGAGGAAGAGCGAGAGCGGCACGGCGACGATGGCCGTCATGATGGCGAGGAAGAAGGTGTTGTAGAGCCGCGGCGCGATCAGGTCGGTGACGCTCTGCTTGATCGAGCCGCCGAGGCCCGCGTAGGAATAGCCGAAGTCGCCCGTCAGCACGCCGCCGATCCATTCGAAGTAGCGCACCGTGGCCGGCCGGTCGAGGCCGATCTCGCGGTTGAAGGCCGCCACCGTCTCGGGCGTGGCGCCCTGTCCGAGAATGGCTTCAGCGAAGCCACCAGGCAGCAATTCGAGGGACGAAAAGATCAACACCGACACCACGAACAGCGTCAGCAGTCCAAGTCCCAAGCGCTGCAGTACGGTCTTCAGAACCGGATGCATGCCTCTCCCCAATGGCCTCTTGTCGGGCCTGTGATACCGACAGTAGCAGAACATGACGGCTGCGCTACAGTAAAATCGAAAGGGGCCGGACTGTGCGCCACAGCCCGGCCCCTCACGTGTTCGGATGGTGCCGCCGTTACGAGGTGAACCACCAGCGCTCGGCGATGCGCATGCCGTCCAGCTGCCAGTTGGCGGCCACCTTGCCGTGGCCCAGGTTCTTCACATGGGCTTCCACGTAGGAGTTGAAGAGAATGTTCACCAGTCCGCCGTCCTGCTGCAGGATGGTCTGCATCTCAGCATACATCGCGGCACGCTTGGCCTCGTCCGTCTCGGAGCGGGCGGCGACCAGAAGCTCGTTAAAGCGCGGGTTCTTCCAGAAGGTGTCGTTCCAGGCGGCGTCCGCGGCATAGGCCGTGGTCATCATCCAGTCGACGGTGGGGCGGCCCGACCAGTAGGAAGCCACGAAGGGCTTCTTGAGCCAGACATTGTCCCAGTAGCCGTCATCGGGCTCGCGGATAACGTTGATGTCGATGTTGCAGGCCTTGGCGTGCTCCTTCCACAGCAGGGCGGAGTCGACCGCGCCGGCGAAGGCGGCATCGGCCACCGAGAGGTCGAACTTGAGGCTGTCGAGGCCGGCCTTCTTCAGGTACTCCTTCGCCTTGTCCGGGTTGTAGGTGTGGCGCGGCTGCGGGTCGATGGCGAACTTCACCGTGGGGGCGATCGGGTTGTCGTTGCCCACCGTGCCGTGGCCGAGGAACACCTTCTCCAGCACGTCCTCGCGGTTGATCGAGTGCTTGATGGCGAGGCGGACGTTCACGTCGTCGAAGGGCTTCTGGGTCACGTTCATCACGTAGATGTAGTGGCCATAGCCGGTGATCTCGGACACCACGAACTCGGGGTTCGACTTCAGCATGGGCAGTGTCTTGAGGTCGCAGCGGTCCATGTAGTGGATCTCGCCCGAGAGCAGCGCATTGGTGCGCGCCGCCACGTCCTTGATCGAGTAGAACTCGACCCGGTCGAACCAGCCCTTGCCCGGCTTGTAGTAGTTCTCGTTCTTGTTGAAGGTGGCGCTGACGCCGGGCACGAACTTCTCGAGCTTGTAGGCGCCGGTGCGGTTGCCGGACTCCCAGTCCACCGTGCCGTCGGCCTTCTTCGGCATGATCGGCATGTGGTAGTCGGAGACGGTATAGGGGAAGTCGGCGTTGCCGCCGGAGAGTTCGAAGACCACGGTCTCGGGGCCGTCGGCCTTCAGCGTGACAATCTCCTTCAGCAGCGACTTCGCGGCCGACTTCGAATTCTCGCCGCGGTGATGCTCGAGCGAGGCCACCACGTCCTCGGCCGTGACGGCGCGGCCGTCATGGAAGGTGACGCCC
>JADCDC010000042.1 GCA_020252385.1 Aestuariivirga sp. | reverse complement strand
GGCTCGTCATAGGGAAGATTGTCGTCAAGCGCGACGGACGTCCTGAGATGCGCGAAGGCCTTCTCGAAGTTCCCCCTGCGATATTCGATCTCGCCGCGCATCATCTCCGCCGCGACGGCGAGAATGTCGATGCAGGTGTTGTTGAAGACGTAGCGTGACGGCGGAACGCTGGAACGCGCCCGCTCGAAGGCCGCGGCCTCCTGCTCCGCCGCCGCGATGTTGCCCGTGGCGGCGTGGGCCACGGCCTTTGCGTAATGGATCATGGCGGTGGTGGTGCAATAGAGCTGCTGGTCCTTCGGCAGGGGTGTTGCCAGAATCTCCTGCCAGCGCCCGAAGCGGATCAGGGCATGCATCTTCATCGGGATGAAGCCCTCGAGCCAGTCCGCCATGGGCGGCGACTCGACGCGCAGGAGCTCGTCGGGCAGCGTGGCGATCATCTCGTCGGCGGCGGAGAGTGCCGCCTCGGGCTGGCCGGCAAACATCGCGCCATAGAGCTTGAAGTGATAGTCGTGGCAGCGATAGAGCGAATAGAAATTGATGGCGCCCTCGCGCGCCAGATACTTGCGGTCGGCCTCGATCGCCGCGCTGTTGCTTTCGATCACGTCACGGTAATGGCCGCAGAGCACGTCGATATGGGTGGCCATGTGCTGCAGGTGGCCGGCATCGGGCACGAGGCCGCGCAGCGCATCCGCCGCCAGCAGCGCGCGCTCCGGATGAGGCGACATCTCCATGAGGTGGATATACATGTGGAGGAGGCCCGGATGCGCCATGCCGCCCGGGCGGGCCAGCGCCTTCTCGAGGATCGCCGTGATCTCCACCGTGTCGGACCCCTCTGCAGGGGTGCCCTTGACGATGTCCCACAGCGCCCATGGCGTGCGGTTCATCAGGGCCTCGGCGGTCAGCGCCGCAACGTCTGGGTCATCGCCGAAAGCGGCATAGGCAGCACGCATGGCTTCGGCATAGTCATCGTTCCAGATCGGGGTGACCGCCGAACTCTCGCGCGTCGGGTAGCGCCTGGCGAGCGGTGCGATGACCGCCTGCTCCCACGGACTCGCGGACGCGGCAAGATGCAGCGCCTTCTCGGTGGCGCCATAGGCGAGCGTCAGTGACCTTTCGAGATCGAGGACGTCGAAGGCCTTCCATTGCTTGTTGTAGTTGGGGCCCGCGGCATAGGCGATGCCCCAATGCGCCATGGCGCAGCGGGGATCATGCGCCACCGCCTTCTCGAAGCAGCGGATCGCCTCGTCGTGGTTGAAGCCAAAGGTCCAGGCGAGACCGCGGTCGAACCACATCTGCGCATCCTTCGATGTGGTGGTGACGGGTTTGGAATAGGAGCCCAGGTCGTAATAGTCAGCCATGCCGCCCTCCCTGTTCTTTGAGGGCAACATATCACGGCGTGGGCAGGAAGCGCAGGGGGGCTGGGCCTCTCGTGCAGCGTGTGGCGCTACTCGATGTCCTCGATCACCTGGTCGCCCCCACCCTTGACCTTGTGGGCGAGCGAGGCCTGGATGAAGTCCTCGACTTCGCCGTCGAGCACGTCTCCCGGCGAGGTGGAGGTGTGGCCGGTGCGGAGGTCCTTCACCAGCTGGTAGGGCTGCAGCACATAGGAGCGGATCTGGTGGCCCCAGCCGATGTCCGTCTTCTTGGCGTTGGCGGCGTCGATCTTCTCCTGCTGCTTCTGCAGCTCCATCTCGTAAAGGCGGGCCTTCAGCATCTTGAGCGCCGTGGCGCGGTTCTTGTGCTGGGAGCGCTCGGCCTGACAGGCGACGATGATGCCGGTGGGGATGTGGGTGATGCGCACGGCCGAGTCGGTGGTGTTGACGTGCTGGCCGCCGGCGCCCGAGGCGCGGTAGGTGTCGACCTTCAGGTCCGAGTCCACCACCACGATGTCGATGTTGTCATCGACCACGGGATAGACCCAGACGGAGGAGAAGGACGTATGGCGCCGGGCGTTCGAGTCATAGGGCGAGATGCGCACCAGGCGGTGAACGCCTGACTCGGTCTTGAGCTTGCCGTAGGCGTTGTGTCCCTTGATCTGGATGGTGCAGGACTTGATGCCTGCCTCTTCGCCTGCGTGCTCGTCCAGCACCTCGGCCTTGTAGCCATACTTGTTGGCGTAGCGCAGATACATGCGCATGAGCATGGAGGCCCAATCCTGGGACTCCGTGCCGCCGGCACCGGCATTGATCTGGAGATAGGCGTCATTGGCGTCGGCCTCGCCCGAGAGCAGCGTCTCGATCTCCGTCTCAGCCACCTTCGGCTTCAGGGCCTGGAGCGATCTCTCGGCTTCGGTGACGATCGACTGGTCGCCTTCCATCTCGCCCATCTCGATCAACTCGGTGTTGTCGGCGATCGACTGCTCGAGTTCGCGGATCATCCGGATGCGGCTGTCGAGATCCTGGCGCTTGCGCATGATCTCCTGCGCCTTCTGGGGATCGTTCCAGATCGACGGGTCTTCGGACTTGGCGTTCAGTTCGGCGAGACGGCGGAGGGCATTGTCCCAGTCAAAGATGCCTCCTCAGCAGTCCGATCGACTGCTTCATGTCGTCGACGAGCGACGAGATTTCTGCACGCATGATTCTTGCCTGGTTCAAAAAGTGAAGTTGTGTTGGCTCAATAGAGGCCGCCGCCCTGACCCGTCAACCCGGGATCTCCGGCAGCGGGCTCGGCAGGGCCTGCGTCCTGCGAGGGGGGAACCAGCACGACGCCGCCATCCGGGTTCTGGGCCGCCAGCGCCTGCTCACCGATGACCTTTGTCGACTCCGGCGGCTCATCGCCCGGCTTGAAGGCTTCGAGGATGACGCCCTCGCGGCCGAAGATGGCGCGCTTGCCGGATTTGGCGTCGATCGGCATCAGCTCGATGGCGCGCGGCACGCGGAAGGGGGTCGCCGGCTTGTCCCGGAGCGCCATGCGCATGAAATCCGCCACGATGGGTGCGGCGAGTTCGCCGCCGGTGCGGCCGCGGCCCATGGGAGTCGGGTTGTCGTAGCCGATGTAGGTGCCGACCACGAGATCGGGCGTGTAGCCGATGAACCAGGCGTCGCGCTCGTCGTTCGAGGTGCCGGTCTTGCCGGCCACCGGCTTGCCCACGATCTTCATCTTCTTGCCAGTGCCGCGCTCGACCACGCCCTCCATCATCGAGGTGACCTGGTAGGCGGTGTAGGGGCTCATCACCTGTTCGCGCACGTCGAGCAGCTCGGGCTCGGGAAGGCCCGGGTTCCACGCCTCCTGCGAGCAGCCCGCGCAGTCGCGCCGGTCATGGCGGAAGATGGTCTTGCCGTAGCGGTCCTGGATGCGGTCGATCAGCGTGGGCTCGATCGCCTTGCCGCCATTGTCGATGATGGCATAGGCGGTGACCATGCGGAGCAGCGTCGTCTCGCCGGCACCCAGCGCCATGGCGAGCTGGCGCGGCAGCTTGTCGTAGATGCCGAGCCTCGTTGCGAGGTCGATGATCTTCGTCATGCCGAGTTCGTCGGCAAGCCGCACGGTCATCACGTTTCTGGACTGCTCGATGCCGCGCCGCAGGGTCGAGGGGCCGAAGAACTTGTTCTGGTAGTTCTTGGGCCGCCACATGGTGCCGTCGGCCATCTTGAACTCGACCGGCGCATCCATCACCACGGAGGCGGGCGTATAGCCGTTGTCGAGTGCCGCGGCATAGACGATGGGCTTGAAGGAGGAGCCGGGCTGGCGCATCGCCTGGACGGCGCGGTTGAACTGGCTCCGCCCGTAGGAGAAGCCGCCGACCAGGGCCAGCACGCGGCCGGTGTGCGGGTCCATGGCCACGAGCGCTCCGTCCACGTCCGGCATCTGCATCAGGTGGAAGAGGCCCTGGTCCTTCGAGGGCGCGACGTAGATGATGTCGCCGGGCTTGATCACCGCGGAAGCCTTCTTCACCTCTGGGCCGAGCTTGGAGCCGTCGACGAAAGCGCGCGCCCATGTCATCAGCTCGAGCGGGATGCGGCCCGTCTCGCGATCGGGAGACAGCTTGCCGTCAGGCATGGACCTGGGCTGCAGGCCGACCGTGGCCTCGGTGTCGGTCACGTCCAGCACGACGGCGAGACGCCAGGGCGCCACATCCGCCGGAACCTTGCGGTCTCCGAACAACAGGCCCCAGTCTGCCTCCGCACCAAGCTCGCGCGTGGCCACGGGACCACGGAAGCCGCGCTTGCGGTCAAGCCCGATCAATCCGCGGGCGAGTGCCTGGCGGGCGTAGAGCTGGAGCTTTGGATCGAGTGTGGTCCGGACCGACAGGCCGCCCTTCTCGAGCTTTTCCTTGCCATAGATCTCGATCAGCTCGCGGCGCACTTCCTCGGCGAAGCTTTCGGCGGCGAAGAGCTGGGCGCCGAAGGGCCGCGGGTTGACCTCGAGGGGCTTGGCCTGCGCGGCCTTCATCTCCTCCTCGGTGATGTAGCCGTTCTCGTGCATCTGGAGCAGCACCCAGTTGCGCCGCTCGGTCGCCCGCTCCTTCTGGCGGAAGGGGTGATAGTTGTTGGGGCCCTTGGGAAGGGCCGCCAGATAGGCGACCTCCTCGAGCGAGAGCTCATCCAGCGACTTGCCGAAATAGTTGAGCGAGGCCGCGGCGACGCCATAGGAATTGAGGCCGAGGAAGATCTCGTTGAGGTACAGCTCGAGGATGCGGTCCTTCGAGAAGGTCTGCTCGATTCGCTGGACGAGGAGCGCCTCCTTCAGCTTGCGGTCGAGCGAGCGCTCATTGGTGAGGAGGAAGTTCTTGGCCACCTGCTGG
>JADCDC010000419.1 GCA_020252385.1 Aestuariivirga sp. | reverse complement strand
CCGTGCGGCCAATGTGCAGAGCGTGGACGCCGGGCCCAAGGGTGCGGTGATGGGCTTCCGCGGCGACGCCTTCGCCAATCCGGGAGCACTCGTGCAGTGGATCACCAGCCAAGGGAACAGCGCCAAGCTCCGCCCGGACATGAAGCTCGTCGTCATGCGCGACTGGGAGACGCCCGAGGACCGCCTCAAGGGCGCCCGGCAGCTGATGCAGACACTGGTGAAGCTGGCGGCGTGAGCTATTCGCGATCCTGCTTGGGATCCGCCGCGAAGAACCTGTTGTTCGCGGCAAGCCACGCGTCATCCGAGAGCCACTTGTACTGGTTGTCCGGCATCAGGGGGACGTTGGCGAGGTCGGCTTGCGTCACCGAAAGGAAGAAGCTGTTGCGCTCTTGTGAAACCCTGAGATTGCGGAGTGCCACGACATAGCTGTCCCGCCCGGGGACGAAAAACCCGCCGCTTGCCACGATGGCGTAGTCGCGCCGGCCTTCGGTGCCGATGACGATGTCCCGCACTTCGCCGACGATCTTGTCGTCCGATGTCCGAATTTCGGAACCCATCACCTCGTCGGCCCTCATGGGCGGCGTCATGTCGCCGATCTTGATCAGGGGCGCTGCATCCTTGTGGCCGCGGTTTCCGAGTTCCGCGCCTGCGTCCCGCACCATCGGCTCACTTGCCGCCAATTGCTGGTTCACCTCATCTTCATCGCTCCCGCCCATCGTTTCCATGGAGGGTGCGGCGACGAGTTCGCGGATGTTGCCGAGAAGCTGCTCGCAGGCCTCCACGCGTCCATATGTCCAGAGGATGAAGGCCGAATCCCTGAGCCGCCGCAGGTCGCGCACCATCTGGCGGTTGGCGGGATCGCGGAACTCGGGCTTCTTGAGGATCGCTTCCTCAAGCCCGGCATCGGAGATGTTGCAGTCTGCCGAGGCGTTCGAGATGCCGAGGCCGATGGTGAGGGCAAGCGCGAGAAAAAGTTTCATCGAAATCAACGCCACAAGCGTCGCTTTGTTCCACCGCGGCCGCTCCGGGAAGAAGCCGGCGTCGTGATCAAGCCGGCGTGACGTCGAAACCGGCGCGCGGGAAGTGCATGTTCACCTCGCCCACGCGCGGATGTTCGTAGCGCAGCGTGAGGTGCTGCGCGTCCGCCGCTGGGAGCCGCCCGCGCACCGGATCGCGGCCCGTGTCATCGGGCGGCATGAGGTCCGGCTTCGGCATCATCGCCGGAATGTCCACCGAGCGCCACGGCACGCCCTTGAAGCCCAGCGCCAGCCGCACCCGTTCCGAGAACAGCGAAATCCCATAGTGATGCAGGATGATCCCGGCCACGCTCCTCTGCTATCCCGAATGCTATATCCGTTTGCAGCGGGTGAGGAAGGCGTACTTCTGATGCATCCGTTCTGCCCTTGAATTCCCCGCGAACAACCATTCTGATGCCGGGAAGCGGGAACCGGTCGGTGGGTGCGGCATGAGCGTGAATGTGCAACCTGTAAGCTTCTTCAGCGGCGATGGCTTGAAGATCGCCGGTGAAATCTATGTGGACGGAAAGCCCGATGCGCGTTCGAAATCGCCGGCCATCGTGCTGTGCCAGGGGCTTTCGGGCGAGAAGCGCAAGGTCCTGCCCGAGGTCGCCAACGCTTTCGCCGCGGCTGGTTATGTGACCCTCGCTTTCGATTATTGCGGCTGCGGCGAGAGCGAGGATCGGCGCAAGCGGCCTTATGTGCTTCCCTCAGAACGTGTCGAGGATGCGCTCAGCGCGATTGCCTATATGGCCCAGCTGCCATACGTGGATCGCGGGCGGATTGGCCTCTACAGCATCAGCTACGGTGGCCCCGTCGCGATCCATGCCGCCGCGTATGACAGAAGAGTGAAGTGCCTCGCGATCGTGTCCGGGCCCGCCGACGGACCTGAGTTTCTCGCATCGCTGATGACACCACCCGAGTGGGAGGCTCTTCTCGAGGAAATCGAAGCTGACCGCTCCAGCCGTGCCGTGACAGGGAAGTCAGCGCTGGTGCCTCTCGCCCACATCATCAGGTTTCCGGACTCTTTCTGGGCGAGGTATCGCCGCCTTGGCTCCGGGGACGAAAGCGAGTCCCTGCCGGAGGCCGCAGGCCAGGCGCCGGTTCCCATGCTCTCGCTGGAGAGTGCTGATGCCATGCTGAGATCGCTGCCGGGAACCGTCGTGCCCCTTGTGACGCCGCGGCCCATTCTTTTCATCCATGGCGGAGCGGACGACGTCGCAAAGCCTGAACTCGCGAAGGGCCTCTTTGACAAGGCCGGTCAGCCCAGAAAATTCGTGAGCCTGCCCGGCCTCGATCATATTGCCCTGGACAATGGAGAAGGTCTCAGGAAGCAGGTGGCGCTCGCCCTGCAATGGTTCGATGAGCACCTGAAGCTGTAGCGGCTTATCCCTCCGCCGCCATCTCCCGCGCCACGCGGCCGATCGCATCGGCCAGCACCTCGGGCGACTGCGCGCCGACGAGCGCGTAGCTCTGCGCCAGGATGTAGGTCGGCACACCGGTGACGCCGATGTTCGTGGCGTGCTGGATTTCGGCCTTCGTCTCGGCCACGTCCTGCTCGCTGTCGAGAAGTTCGCGGATCTGGGCGGCGTTGATCCCAATATCTCCGGCGCAGCGGGCCAGCACGTCGCGGTCGCCCACGTCCTGCCCCTCGCTCCAATAGGCCATGAACAGCCGCTCGGCCGTCTCGTGCTGGCGTTCGATGGTGTGCGACCAGCGGATCAGCCGG
>JADCDC010000418.1 GCA_020252385.1 Aestuariivirga sp. | reverse complement strand
GGCAATCTCGTCGGCAAGACGTCCGGTGCGAGCACTGCCGTGGATGCTGCCATCGTGCCGATGACGGAGGACGCCAAGGCCTGCTTTGCGGCGCTCAGCGGAGAGATGACGGTGGAACTGCGGTCTGCTGCTGGGACGGCGTTCACTTCGATCCTTGCGCGCATTGGAGAAAATGCCATGAAGCTGGCGTTGATCTTGGCGGTGGGGCGCAATCCCGCGCGTCCCGTCATCGAGCTGGTTGATGCCGATTGGGCCATCCGTTTCGTGCGCCACTTCGCTGGTCGCACGATGGAGGCCGTCGACCGGCATGTTGCGGACACGGAGGCAGAAGCTCATGTCAAACGCCTCCGGGAGATCATCCGCGCGGCGGGGAGAGAAGGCCTGACCAAGTCGGAGATCACACGGGCATCGCAGTGGCTCAAGGCGCGGGACCGGGATGACACGCTGGTGACGCTGATCGAGAGCGGTGATATCAGGACGGCGATGCGCGGTTCCGCCACGAAAAAGGCAATGGTCTTCCTGGCGACAAGGTAGAGTGCCGAGTGCGGATCCTTCAAGCGCCCTGAAATGCAAATTGAAGCATTCCGGATGCTATCGATCTGAACTGAAAGGAAAATTACGAATCCTTCAAATCTTTCAATCTTTCAAGAGGACACCTGTTCATATACGCGTGTACGCGCGCGTTATAGATAGAATGACACCTACCTATTGAATAATTGAAAGATTGAAAGATTATATAATATATAGGTAATACAGTACGTTAGGACGGAAAATCTTTCAAACAACCGTCTTGAAGGATTTGAAGGATTAGCGGAGCGACCTGCGTCGCCCCGCAGCTGACCAGACCAGACCCTTTTCGGGTCCGGGCGATGCGCCTCCCTCACCGGACAGCGCTTCGCCCCGGCCACCAACCCGAAGAGGAGGTCGTCATGACCCAATCAACCGACACTACCGCGAGCATCCTCGCGCTCGACCTGGGGACCACCACAGGCTGGGCTGTGCGCAACAGCCGCTGCCGGATCCTCCATGGCACCGCCGAGTTCCGGCACAGCCGCTATGAGGGCGGCGGCATGCGCTACCTGCGCTTCGGCAAATGGCTCGACCAGACGCTGGAGATCACTGGCGGCATCGATGCCGTGTACTTCGAAGAAGTCAGGCGGCACATCGGCACGGACGCGGCGCACGTATTTGGCGGTCTACTCGCAACACTTACGTCCTGGTGCGAGGCACATGGCATCCCGTACCAGGGAGTGCCGGTTGGAACCTGGAAAAGGCATGCCTGCGGCAAGGGCAATGCCGGCAAGGGCGAAGTGATTGCCGCCATGCGCAAGCTCGGCTTCGAACCGGCCGACGACAACGAGGCCGATGCCATCGCCATACTGCTCTGGGCGCTGGAGACCCGGGGAGGCGTGGCATGAGCACGCCTGCTGAGCAGTTCCTGAGGCACGCCGCCAAGGTCGTCGCCGAGCGTGGTGAGCAGTACGGCAATGCTGCCGACTCGATGGCGAACATCGCCATCCGCTGGTCGGCGACCTTGGGAAGGGAAATCACACCGACGCAGGTGGTGCTGTGTCTGCTCGACCTCAAGCTGGCCCGCCTGGCCCATGATCCCTCGCACGAAGACTCGGCGGTCGATGTCTGCGGCTACGCCGCCCTGCTGCGCGAGCTCAGCCAAAGCTCGAACAAGGAAGGACATTGACCATGGCCCCTGGACGCAAGCGCAAACCCGGCAAGCGTTACCCCTGTGGCAAACGTACACGCCATGAACTGGAGAAGGACGCCATGAGCGTGGCGATCGACGCCCGACGGCGCCATTTCGGCGTCACCGCGAAGCAGGCCAAGGACGAGCGACTCGGCACGGCCGTCGGCCGGCTGGCCTTTCGAGAGCTCATCAGCGAGACGCAGTACCAGGCAGGCGTTGCCTTCGGGCAACTCTACCGCGACCATCACGCGACGGTGGGGTTGCCGTCGCCCAGCCCGCGATCCGTGGCAGGTCTTCTCATCAATGAGGGAATCTTCGGCGCCAGTCCCAGCGAACCCGTGTTGGAGGTCATCGACAAGCTGAAGCGGCGGTTCGCGGCTGCCACCTTTGCGCTCGATGCCTGCGACCGTGATCATCGCATGTCGACAGGCCGGAGGCCCACGCTGCTGGTCTACCGTGTCATCTGCTCCGATGAGGATGCGATGCACTGGCCAGAGGAGGACATCGGGAACCTCCGGGTGGCGCTGAACGCGCTGCTGAGGGTATTCAGATTGTAAGTCTCAAAGTGGCGCTCCGGTGAAAATGCTTTCACCGGAGCCCTTCTGAGTAAAGGTGCCCAGATATCAGGGCAGCCGTTCTATTTGTTCACGCGGTCGATGACGAGATCATAGCTGACATCAAATGTGCCTGCCTCCGCCGCAGGCACAAAGCTAACGCCGATCTGCGCGACGCGTCCCTCCAACTGCGCATAGTCACCGCTGCGTCCATCCTTGCTGATGGCTCCGCCTCCATGGAAGCCATTCTGGTCCCAGGCTCCGGACGTATTGAGCTTGAACGCACCCTTGGCGCAGGTCACCGTCGCCGCGAATTCAAAGGTGCCCCAGCTCCCGTTGTCGCGGGGAAAGAGATTGTCGACGATGCTCGCGGTGCAACCGTCCAGCTCGCCGCCCGACAGGGTCACGTCCCAGGTCTTTGCCATCCCATCGGCCGGCTGGGTCGGGGCCGGCTTCTGGACGCCCGTGTTGAAAGCGACTTTGGACCGCATGGTCTCAGCCGCGGCGGGTGCCGCCGCTGCAAGCACGATCGCAAGTCCGGAAATCAAAGAGATAGTGCGCATGCCAGATATCCCCTCAAGATGTTGCCTGAGCCGACATCCGCCGGATGATCGGCCACTGAAAAGTTGCCACCAAACTCAGTTGTTAACAAGCAGCCCCGTACACAGTTGGAACCTGCGGGTGGCGCTGAATGCGCTGGTTCGATTGTTCAGGCTGTAAGCCGTTGGGAAGCGCAGGGTCCGGTCGCCACCGGCCCCGTTTCCAAGACTCGACAGTGAAGAATGTTCCTGTTATGTTCTGGGCCTTCAAGAGGAGGCCCGTCATGGCAGAGATCACATATTTCGTGGTGGTTCCCTTCCAGGAAACGGAGAATGGGCTGGTTGCCGAGCAGGGTATCCAGTGCCCATCGGAACGATCAGCAATTGCGCAGGCGCGCGGCGCTGTTTCCAAGGGCGCAATTGGCGCCATCGCATTCAAGCGCTCTGGCGATCCCAACATCGGCGAGTATTCAGACGCCACACTCATCTGCAAGGAAGGCGACCTGCCCGACAGCGTGATGGAGATGCTGGCGGCTTGAACATCTGCCGCGTGTGGCTTGTGGTTCCTGGGGGGCTTGTGCAGGTCGTCGCCACACTTGAGAGCCGAAATGCGCTTGGTTGCTCATGTCGACGGCGTTACCTGTGCGATGCGGCCCAACGCTGACCTGCACAGGACAGTCTGCTTGCACAGGCCTTGCCGGATGGGTCTTGATCTTTTTCCGCCTGCCGGGGAAACTTTCTTGCGTAATACGTGTCTGGCCGATTCCTGCGACAGGGAACGCGCCGGACCGCAGACCGAAGGGGGAAGTTCCATGAAGCTCAGGGCAATGATTCTCGCCGCGCTCGTCGCGATGCTGTTCATCTCGGCGGCGCAGGCCGCAGCCGTAATCGCGAGGGTCGACAAGTCGTCCCAGACCATGACGGTCTACCATCGCGGAAAGGTGATCGGTCAGTGGCCGGTATCGACGGCGAGAGCCGGAAAGGTGACGCCGTCAGGAACATGGACGGCGAAGTCGATGAAAAGGTACCATCGGTCCAGCCGCTACAATAACGCTCCCATGCCCTACTCGATCTTCTACAACGGGCACTTCGCGATCCATGGAACCAATCAGGTCAAGAAACTCGGGCGACCAGCCTCAGCTGGCTGCATCAGGCTTCATCCTGGCAATGCTGCGAAGCTGTTCAGCCTCGTTCAGTCGGAGGGCTTGGGAAACATGAAGGTGGTCGTGGTCGATTGACCTTGATACCGGGCAATCCGGACGAGGTCCCCGTCAACGAGGGGCCGATGTTCGATCTCGATCGATTCCTGAAGGCTCAGGAGCCGGTGTTCGAGACGGCGCTTGCAGAGTTGCGAGCGGGCCAGAAACAGTCGCACTGGATGTGGTTCGTCTTTCCGCAACTGCGTGGCCTCGGACGCTCACCAATGGCGCAGCACTACGGGATCAATTCGCTCGGCGAGGCCGCTGCCTATCTGGGACATCCTGTTCTCGGTGCACGCCTCCGGCAATGCGTCGAAGCGGTGCTCGCGCTGCAGGGCAAGTCGCTGCGTCAGATCTTCGGTGTGCCGGACGACATCAAGTTCCGGTCGTCGATGACACTGTTCGCCCTGGCTGCCGGAGAGGAGAGCGTATTCCAGGAGGCGCTGAACCGTTACAACAAGGGCGTCATGGATCAGATGACGGTTGAGCTGGTGAGGCCGCCGCAAACATCTGCGTAGCCATGGCGGTGGGCGAGTAGTCATGGTGTACAGTTGTTCATACGATTGGTAATGCGAGAGAGTCTGAAAACAAACTTACTACGAAAAATGCAGTTTAGTTGAAAGAAAGCGTTGACGTCGATTCTGGGTGTGATAGAAGTTCCGATATTGAAGGCTCGATGAAGTGTCGGAGAGAGCGGATGCCTCGACCACCTTGCGCAAGAGCTCGAAACAAATCACGGGTCCTTCCCAAAGGGAAGGAATAGCGGGGGCGCTCAGCGCAGGCTTTCGCTAGCGACAGGGTTCCGGTTTGGGGTCCCGGTTTCCGGTTTCCACTCTGCCGATCAGCGCATCATCTGAACAGCATCGATCGAAGCAAGCCCCGTGTTCCGGGGCTTTCCTGCGTTCGTCATCATTCACTGCCCAGGTCAGTGAGGGTGGAAACCAGCGAGAAAACTGACCTCCTGGTTTCCACGCAGGTTTCCACGTCCAGGGTTCCAGGTTGGCTTCGCCATCGCCTGTTTTGGCTACGCAAGTCTCCGTAGGTGAATCCACCTACGTGTATCTACCAGCAGCGGAGACAAGCTCCGCAGTTCTACCTACGTCGTTTCCGCAAAGAGGTAGCAATGATCCCCGAGAGCTACGGCATCGAGCGCGTGGATGTCTCCGCGCTGACGGCGTTCTCCGGTAATCCGCGCACCCATTCGGACACACAGATCGATCAGATTGCCGCGAGCATTCGTGAGTTCGGCTGGACCAATCCCATCCTCGTCGATGCAGCGGGTACGATCATTGCCGGCCATGGCCGCCTCGCAGCAGCCACGCGCCTGGGGTTGGTCGAGGTTCCGGTCATCCGGCTAGGTCACCTGTCCGAAGCTCAGCGCAAGGCGCTGGTGATCGCCGACAACCAGCTGGCGCTGAACGCCGGGTGGGATGATGCGGCGCTGTCGAGCCTTATCCGCGAACTCGATGCCGAGAAGTTCGAACTCGATCTGCTGGGTTTTGAGATCGCCGACCTGGACCGCTACCTGGCCGGCCTCGACGTCGAGGCAACGGCTGAAGCGGAGGAGGGCGAGCTTCCCGAAGTGCCGGTGGTACCGACCTCTCGGCCCGGCGATTTGTGGATCCTCGGCAACCACCGCCTGCTGTGCGGTGACGCCACCGTGGTCACGGACGTCGAGCGCCTGATGGACGGGCAGCTGGCAGATCTGGCGGTCACGGATCCGCCCTACAACGTGGATTACGCCAACGCCTCGAGGAACAAGGCTCTGTCAAAGGACCGGCGTATCCTCAACGACGCACTGGGCGAAGGTTTCTACCAGTTTCTCTACGACACCAGCGTGAACCTCCTCATGGTCACCAAGGGCGCCTGCTACGTGTGCATGAGCTCTTCCGAGCTCCACACCCTGCAGAAGGCCTTCACCGACGCCGGCGGCAAGTGGTCGACTTTCATCATCTGGGCCAAGAACACCTTCACCCTCGGCCGCGCCGATTACCAGCGCCAGTACGAGCCCATCCTCTATGGCTGGAAGCAGGGGACCGACCACTTCTGGTGCGGTGCCCGCGACCAGGGCGATGTCTGGTTCGT
>JADCDC010000417.1 GCA_020252385.1 Aestuariivirga sp. | reverse complement strand
GCCGAACCGATCAAGATCGGCGTGCTCGAGGACCAGTCCGGCGACTTCGCCGCCGCGACCATCGGCAAGGTGCACGCGATCGAACTCGCGGCCGAGGAAATCAACAAGGGAGGTGGCATTGCCCGCAGTCCAATCGAACTCGTGAACTATGACACGCAGTCCGACAACAATCGTTATCAGGAGTTCATGCGCCGCGTGCCCCAGAGGGACAAGGTGGACGTCGAGTTCGCCGGCTTCTCGTCGGCCTCGCGCGAGGCCTACCGCCCGATCGTCAATCAATTCGACGGTCTGGCCTTCTACAACAACCAGTACGAAGGCGGCGTGTGCGATGCCAACATGATCGTGACGGGCGCCGTGCCGGAGCAGCAGTTCTCCACCCTCATCCCGTGGATGATGGAGAAGTACGGCAAGAACGTCTACACGATCGCCGCGGACTACAATTTCGGCCAGATCTCGGCCGAATGGGTGCGCAACATCGTGAAGGAGAACGGCGGCACGATGGTGGGCGAAGAGTTCATCCCGCTCGGCGTCTCGCAGTTCTCGCAGACCATCCAGAACATCCAGACGGCCAAGCCCTCCTTCGTGGTGACGCTGCTGGTGGGTGCCGCACAGGCCTCCTACTACGAGCAGGCTGCTTCCGCCAACGTGGGCCTGCCGATGGCTTCCTCGGTGAACGTGGGCCAGGGTTACGAGCACAAGCGCTTCAAGCCGCCGAGCCTCGCCAACATGTACGTGACGACGAACTACATCGAGGAAGTCGATACGCCCGAAGGCAAGGCGTTCCTCGCCAAGTTCAAGGCCAAGTACCCGGATGAGCCCTATGTGAACCAGGAGGCGGCGAACTCCTACATCGCCATGAACCTGTACAAGCAGCTGGTTGAGCGCGCCAATGGCTCGACCAACCGTGCCGACCTGCTCAAGGTTCTGGGCCAGGGCGATGTCTGTTTCGACGGCCCCTCGGGCAAGGTCTGCCTGGACCCGAAGAGCCAGCACATGTCGCACACGATCTTCCTCGCCCGCGTGACCGAGGACCACAAGATCGAGTTCCCGAAGGTGTGGACGGACATCAAGCCCTATTGGCTGGGCGAAGCCGGCTGCGACCTGACCAAGAACGACCCGAGCGCGCAGTACACGCCCTCGAACCCCCCGCCGAAGTGATCGGCGTTTGACACAGGGAGCGGGCGGCATGTGCCGCCCCTCCTTTTCCAGCACGGCCGGCAGTCGGACGGACCATGCTCAATAATCAAGGCCCCGGCTCAAGGGGCAAGGCCGCGCAGCGGGGGATCGGCGGATGGAATTGCTGAGTTTCGTGTTCGCATCGCTTTACCAGTTCGGGGATGCCTTCGCGTTCCTCGTCCTGGCGGCCTGCGGACTGGCGGTGATCTTCGGCATGATGGGGGTGATCAACCTCGCCCATGGCGAATTCATCATGTGCGGTGCCTATGTCACGGTCTTTGCCGTGCGCGCTGGCGTTCCGCTTCCACTCGCCATCCTTTGCGGAAGCCTCTTCGCCGGCGTCGTCGGCATCATCCTGGAGCGGCTGGTGGTGCAGAAGCTCTACACGCGTCCGCTCGATTCGATCCTCGCCACCTGGGGCGTCAGCCTCATCGCCTCACAAGGGACACTTATCCTGTTCGGTCCCACGATGCAGGGCGTGGGAACACCGCTCGGCAGCTTCAGCGTCGGCGGGCTGTCCTATTCCTATTACCGCCTGGTGCTGATCGCCGCGGCCATCCTCGTGCTGGTGCTGCTCTACCTCGTCTTCAACAAGACGCGCTTTGGCGTCCTCGCCCGCGCCACCATCCAGGTGCCTCACATGGCCAATGCGCTCGGCGTCGACACGCGGCGCGTCTATGCCCTCACCTTCGGCATCGGCGCGGCCCTGGCGGGTCTCACCGGCGGCCTCTATGCGCCGACCATGACCCTGGTGCCCACCATGGGTTCAACCTTCATCATGGAAGCCTTCGTCACCGTGGTCGTCGGCGGGTCGGACGTCTTCCTTGGCACGGCACCGGCGGCAGCACTTCTTGCCGTCATCAAGGCGGGGCTCACCTCCTGGCAGGGCCAGCTCTTCGGTCAGGTCGGCCTGCTCATCGCCGTCATCATCGTCATCCGGCTGCTGCCCAAGGGCATCACCGGATTCATCCTGAAGGACCGGACCTGAGAATGGCACTCGCGCGCATGTTCAAGCACCTCGAGGGCCCGCAGACGATGGGCCGCGGCAAGCTCTTCTGGGGTGGCTTCCTCGTCGTCCTTCTGGCGGCAGTGGTCTATCCGCTCACCAGCGACGGCTACACCGTCGGCAACAGCGTCTACTTCCTGAACTGGACCTTCATGGCCCTGGGCCTCAGCCTGATCTGGGGCTATGGCGGCTCGCTTTCCTTCGGGCAAACGGCCTTCTTCGGGGTGGCGGGCTACAGCTACGGCATCCTCACCATAAACTTCGGCGCGGCCTATGGCCTGGGCCTTGCCGCGGTGGTGGTCGCCGTGTTGATCGCAGCGGTCTTCGCGGCGGTGCTGGGCTACTTCCTGTTCTTCGGGCGGATCAGCGGGGTCTTCCTTGGCATCGTCACCCTGTCGGTCACGCTGGCGCTGGAGCGCTTCATGGCGCAGACGGCGGGTCCGGAATGGGCGGTGGGAAGTGCCAGGCTCAACGGCTTCAACGGCATGAGCGGCATGCCCGGCCTCACCATCCCATGGTTCGGCGGCGACATCGAACTCTATCCGGACGTGGCCCTCTACTACGTGGTGCTTGGGCTCGTCATTCTCGTCTATCTGGGCCTCCGCATCCTGGTGAACTCGCGCTTCGGCAATGTGCTCGTGGCGCTGCGCGAAAATCCCGAACGCGCGGAAATGCTGGGCTACGACATCCGCAAGTACCAGCTCGCCGCCTTCATCATCGGCTCTTCGCTCGCTGGCCTGAGCGGCGTTCTCTACACCAGCTGGGGCCAGTACATCACGCCCTCCACCATGGGCATCACGGCGGCGGCACTCCCCATCATCTGGGTGGCGGTCGGCGGCCGGTCCGACCTTACGGCAACGCTCCTCGGCACGCTGCTGGTGCTCTCGGTGTTCCAGGCCCTCACCATCTATGGCAGCCAGTATGCACTGGTGGTCATGGGGCTCCTTCTCGTCGTCACCGTTCTGGTGGCGCCGCGCGGCCTCATCGGCACGCTCGGCGCCTGGCTCGCTTCCTTCGGGCGGAAGGGAGACTAGGCCCATGTCGCTTCTCGAAACCCGGAACCTTAACAAGCATTTCGGTGGCCTTCACGTCACCGCGGACGTCAACTTCACGGTGAAGCCTGGCGAGATCCACTGCCTGATCGGCCCCAATGGCGCCGGCAAGAGCACCTTCTTCCGCCTCGTGCTCGGCGAGCACCGGCCCTCGAGCGGCCAGATCTTCTTCGCCGACCAGGACATCACCTCGCTGAAGCCCTTCGAGCGCATTCGCCGCGGCATGAGCGTCAAGTTCCAGGTGCCCGGCATCTTCGCAGCACTCAGCGTGCGCCAGAATCTGGAGATCGCCCTCCAGCACCATGTGACACCCGCCGTGCTCGACCGCGAGGTTGACCGGGTGCTCAGCTTCCTCAAGCTGGAGCCGGTGGCCAGCCAGCAGGCGGGCTTCCTCAGCCACGGCCTCAAGCAATGGCTGGAGATCGGCATGGCCATCAGCCTCAAGCCGCGCCTTCTGCTGCTTGATGAGCCCACCGCCGGCATGTCGCCGGAGGAGACCCACGCCACGGGCGAGATCGTCAAGCAGCTCAATGCCGAGGGCATGTCGGTCCTCG
>JADCDC010000416.1 GCA_020252385.1 Aestuariivirga sp. | reverse complement strand
GGGGGTGGCTCAGCTTGCACGGTGGTTGAAGGCCTGACTCGCGGAGGGACCCCCTCACCCCTCCCTCTCCCCCACATGCGTGGGGGCGAGGGGGAAGGAACGGAAGAGGGAGTCGCCATCTGCCCATCCTCTCAATTTCTGGACAGGCCGCCCCCCGGCCATTATGACCGCCACAAACCATTCATTTCATTGACCGGGCAACACATGACTGGGCTTGCACAGATCCGTTCCACCTTCCTCGACTTCTTCCGCCGGCAGGGGCACGAGGTCGTGGCCTCCTCGCCGCTCGTTCCGCGCAACGACCCGACGCTGATGTTCGCCAACTCGGGCATGGTGCAGTTCAAGAACGTCTTCACCGGCATGGAGAAGCGGCCCTACAGCCGCGCCACCACGGCGCAGAAATGCGTGCGGGCCGGCGGCAAGCACAATGACCTAGACAATGTAGGCTACACCGCCCGCCACCACACCTTCTTCGAGATGCTGGGCAATTTCTCCTTCGGCGACTACTTCAAGGAGAACGCCATCGAGTGGGCCTGGACGCTGGTCACCCGCGAATACGGCCTGCCGAAGGAAAAGCTCACCGTCACCGTCTTCTCCGAGGACGACGAGGCGCATGCGCTGTGGAAGAAGATCGCCGGCCTTCCCGACAGCCGCATCATCCGCATCCCGACGTCGGACAATTTCTGGTCGATGGGCGACACCGGCCCCTGCGGGCCCTGTTCCGAGATCTTCTTCGATCATGGCGACAAGATCTGGGGCGGCCCGCCGGGATCGGCCGAGGCCGATGGCGACCGCTTCATCGAGATCTGGAACCTCGTGTTCATGCAGTACGAGCAGATCTCGAAGGAAGAGCGCGTCAGCCTGCCCAAGCCCTCGATCGACACCGGCATGGGGCTCGAGCGCATTTCCGCCGTGCTCCAGGGCACGCATGACAATTACGAGACCGACCTGTTCCGCGCGCTGATCGCGGCCATCGTGGAGCGCACCGGCGTTCCGGCGGAGGGCGAGGCCAAGGCCTCGAACCGGGTGATCGCCGATCACCTGCGCGCCTCCTCCTTCCTCATCGCCGATGGCGTCCTGCCGTCCAACGAGGGCCGCGGCTATGTGCTCCGCCGCATCATGCGCCGCGCCATGCGGCATGCCGAGCTCCTGGGTGCCCGCGAGCCGCTGATGCACCGTCTGGTGCCGGCCCTGGTGCGCGAGATGGGCGCTGCCTATCCCGAACTGGTGCGCGGCGAGGCGATGATCACCGAGACGCTCTATCTCGAGGAGAACCGCTTCAAGAAGACCTTGGAGCGCGGGTTGAGGCTGCTGGACGAGGGCTCCGCCGGCCTGAACAAGGGCGATGTCTTCTCGGGCGAGACCGCCTTCAAGCTCTACGACACCTATGGCTTCCCCCTCGACCTGACGCAGGATGCGCTGAAGCCGCGCGGCATCGAGGTCGACACGGTGGCCTTCGCGGCCGCCATGGACGCCCAGCGCGAGGAGGCCCGCAAGGCCTGGAAGGGCACGGGCGAGGCGAAGACCGAGACGATCTGGTTCGAGCTCCGCGAGAAGTTCGGCGTCACCGAGTTCCTGGGCTATGACACCGAGACGGCGGAAGGCATCGTCCGCGCCATCGTCGTGGATGGCCGCGAGGTCGACAGCCTCGCACCCGGCCAGGCGGCGGCGATCATCGTCAACCAGACGCCGTTCTATGGCGAGTCGGGCGGCCAGACGGGCGATCACGGCGTGATCCGCTCGGCCGAGGGTGCGGTGTTCCGCGTCACCGACACGCAGAAGCGGGTGGGTGACGTCTTCGTGCATCTGGGCCAGGTGGAGCAGGGCACCTTCCGCTCCGGCAATGCGGTCGAGCTCGCGGTCGATCACCAGCGCCGCTCCGGCAACCGCATCCACCATTCGGCAACACATCTCCTGCACGAGGCGCTGCGCATCACGCTCGGCGCCCATGTGGCGCAGAAGGGCTCGCTGGTCGAGCCCAACCGCCTGCGCTTCGACGTGTCGCACAACAAGGCGATGAGCCCGGACGAGATCGCTCAGGTCGAATCGATCGCCAACGAGATCGTGTTGCAGAACGATGCCGTGACCACCCGCCTGATGAGCGTCGACGCGGCGATCGCCGAGGGCGCCATGGCGCTGTTCGGCGAGAAATACGGCGATGAGGTGCGCGTCGTGTCGATGGGCCGCAACGCCCATGGCGCGGGCAAGCCCGTCTATTCGCTCGAGCTCTGCGGCGGCACGCATGTCTCGCGCACCGGCGACATCGGCCTGGTCAAGGTGGTGAGCGAGAGCGCCTCCGCCGCGGGCGTGCGCCGCATCGAGGCGCTGGCCGGTCCCGCCGCCAGGGCCTATCTCGAGGAGCAGGACCGCCGCGTGCAGGCAGCCGCCGCCGCGCTGAAGGCGCCGGCCTCCGAGATCGTCACCCGTATCGAGACCCTCATGGACGAGCGCCGCAGGCTGGAGAAGGAACTGGCCGAGGCGAAGAAGCAGCTCGCCATGGGCGGCGGAGGCAAGGGTTCCGACGAGGGCATCTCGGAGGTGAATGGCGTGAAGCTAATGGCGCGCGTGATCAAGGGCATCTCGCCCAACGACATGAAGGGCCTCGTCGATGAGGGCAAGGCGCGGCTCGGCTCCGGCGTCGTGGCGCTGGTGGGCCTCAACGATGAGGGCCGTGCGGGCCTGATCGTCGGCGTCACCAATGACCTGACGGCGCG
>JADCDC010000415.1 GCA_020252385.1 Aestuariivirga sp. | reverse complement strand
GTCCGCGCTCTCGTAGTTCACGAGCGTCGATGCGGTCACCCCTGCCTTCACCGCCTCCTCGGCAAACTGCCCGCTCATTGGCGCCGTGGTGAGCCTTTCCGCAATCTCTGCCGGCATCCGCACCTCGAAGGGAACGGGCGCCAGCGAGATGCTCCTGGTTTCAGCAGCCGCGCCGGACACCGCCAGCAGGAGGAGCGCAAAGGCTCCGAAGGCCAGCTTCCTCATGTCTCGTCCTTTCTGCAATCTTTGCGTGATGCATCTTCCAGTTTCGCCGCGGCAAGCGGCGCGGATTTCCACCGCAAAGTAAGGCAATGTTAACCATGTCGCGCAATCGTTTGTCATCCAAGATTCTGGGACGGTTGTGCGCCATGTCGGATGAGATCCTGAACCAGCTCGATTGCTTCAAGGCCTATCTCGCCTCTGGCCGAGCGCCACGCTGGACGATGGGCACGGCCGACATTCACGGTTTCCTGACCGGCCTCGCCATCGCCGGGCCCTTGCCGGAGGAGGAGTGGATCCCCTGGATCTGGTCGGGGGAGACTCCCCAGTTCGACTCCGATGAAGAAGCCTGGAACGTGATGTGCGATCTCCTGGACTTCGAAGAGCAGGTCAGGTGCAGCCTTGGCTCCTACCGCATCCTGTCAGCACCACTTCTGCCCTATGCGGGCGATGGCCAGTTCGTCGCCGCCGACTGGGCGGAGGGTCTGATGCAGGCCATCGCCGTCAATCCCGGTCCCTGGCAGCGGGCGGTCGATCTCGCCGAGCAGTCGCTCGCCATCGTTCTCGCACCTTGCTACGACAATCACGACAGCGCCAATGCGGGCCTCATCAACCTCGATGGTCTCGATGAGCTGAACTATCACCTGCGCCATCTCGCGCGGGTCATGCAGGCCGCACCCGGCCATGCGAACCTTCCCGCCAAGGCCGCCTGAGCCGCAATCAGTAGAACCTGATCGCCGCCAGTGCGAGGTCGGCAGAGAACGCCCGCCCGATGGCAACAAGGCCGAGCCGGCGAAGATGCCCCGCGTCGAAGGCGGCCGGCGTCCGGTGCGGCACGAAGCCCGCGAAGGGCAGGCTGATGCTCTGCCACGCCCGTCCGGCCCGGAACGTCTGCCGGTAGGATTGCCAGGGCCTCTCCAGCGCGGTGGTCCTGAGATGAAGACCGTAGGTCTCGTCATTCCCGGCGGCTTCGATCTCGATCCCCGTGAAGGCCCGGCAGTCGATGGCGGCCCCGGATGGGTCAAGGTCGAGCGCCATCTGGATGAAGCCGCCATTGTTCTCGAGCGACACCTCTCCCTGAAGCCTGATCGCCTTGCGGCCGGCGACTGTTTCGCGTGTGAGCCCGCCGGAGGAGATGCCGCCCATCACCCGGTCTGACAGCAATTCCCAGCGGGCACCATTGGACGCCTGCGGGAAGTCGAGAGACATGTCGTCGATGATCGCAGCAGCCATGACCCTGGTTACAGGAGGCCTTGGCGCCGAACAAGTTCCGGCGTTGTGATCGTTCCCTTCCGATCCTAATGTGAGGCATCCGATGGTGGAGTCACATGGCGCAAATGCCGCCGGCAGCAGCATCCGGGCCGCAGCGCGTGCTGGTTCTGGGTGCCACGGGAACGATCGGCCGCGCCGCCGTTCGCGCCCTCATGGCCGAAGGGCACGAGACGGTCTGTTTCCTGCGTCCGCGCCATAGGGCGAGCGATCCCGCCCGGCTCTTTCCCCCTGGCGCCGTCCTGCGCTTTGGCGAGATGACGGACGAGGCAAGCCTGATGCGCGACGCCTTCGCGGGCGAGCATGTCGATGTGGTCCTGTCCTGCCTCGCGTCCCGCTCCGGCGTGCCGGAAGATGCCTGGGCGGTGGACTACCGCGCCCATGCGGAAGCACTCGCGGCGGCAAAGCGCGCCGGGGCGCGCCACTTCATCCTGCTCTCCGCCATCTGCGTGCAGAAGCCGAAGCTCGCCTTCCAGCACGCGAAGCTCGCCTTCGAGGACTTGCTGACCGGCTCCGGCCTCACCTATTCGATCGTGCGCCCGACCGCCTATTTCAAGTCGCTCTCCGGCCAGATCGGCCGGCTGCGGGCCGGCAAGCCCTTCCTTGTCTTCGGCGACGGCAGGCTCACCGCCTGCAAGCCGATCGGCGATGACGATCTCGGCCGCTATCTCGCCCGCTGCATCTCGTCTGCGGAATGTCACGACAAGGTGCTGCCGGTTGGCGGCCCAGGCGATGCGATCACGCCGCTTGAACAAGGCGAGATGCTGGCGCGCCTTCTCGGCGTGGCGCCGAAGCTCCGGCGCGTGCCAGTGGCGATGCTCGACGGCATCGCCTTTGCTCTCGACGGTCTCGGCAGGATCTCGCCGCGCCTCAAGGCCAAGGCGGAGCTGGCGCGGATCGGGCGCTACTAAGACACGGAATCGATGCTGCTGTGGGACGCCGCCGCCCAGCGCTATGACGCCGCCGCCACCCCCTCATTCGGCACCGAGACCCTCGAGGACCATTACGTCCGCGCCATCAGGGGCGAAGCGGCCGACGAGCGCGGCGAACATGCCGTGTTCTGAGAGGCGGGCCCCTCAGGTGATCGAGAGTTCCACACCCTTGTGGAGCTTCTGCAGATTGGGCAGCGACTTCGATTGCCAAGGTATGCGGGTGGAGCCCAGAACCTTCAGCTTGACGTCCGGCAGCTTCCTCAGCTCGATCGTGAACTTGGCGAGCAGATTGATGCCGGAACTGTTAAGGAACTCGAGCTGCGTCAGGTCGAGCACCACCGTTTCTGGCTTCTCGGCCAGCACACCCTGCATGAGTTCGAGGATGGGCTGGTAGGCATCCGTTCCAGAGAGGCGCAGCGTGCCCTCGTAATGGATGACGGCGCCTTCGGTCCACACATTGTAGTCTGCAGTCTTGATTTCCATGAGCTTTCGGCCTTTGAGGGTTCAGTTGAGCGTGAGCGATGCGTGCGTGCTGAGCAGGATTGCGCTCTCTTGCGCCGCATCCTCGAAATTCCAGCCGAGCCGCGCGCCGTAGTCGTTCATCAGCGTCAGGATGCCGAGGCCGGAGGCGGATGAGGTCTCGTCGGCCGCGTTCGCCTCGATGCGCTCGATCAGCAATTCGCCGGGATCGCGCGATGTCACCTCGGAGAGGAGGGACTGGAAGCGCGAGGCCACGTCGCGGCTCGCCAGGTTCCGCACCAGCAGCTCGAAATTGCCGCCCTCGAGCGAGCATCTGATCTCGATGTCGCCGGGACTGCGGAACTTGATCGCGTTCTCGAGCAGCTCGTTCACGAGGTAGATGATGGAGTGGCGCGCCTCGCTGTAGTCCTGTCCGCCCTTGGCGTGGCGCGTGGCGAAGACATCGCCCAGGAACTCGCAGGTGGCGCTGGCATGCTGCCAGGTTACGCCGAGCGGCCCTTCCGACAGCACGACCGCCATCCCGAATGCCTGGGGCCCGTTGCTGAACTGCGTGTCTCCAAAACGGATGCTCATCTTGTCACCTGTGCTTCAGAACGACGAGTGTGATGTCGTCATGGACCTTCTGCGTGCCGATATGCGCTTTGAGGTCGGCGATGATGGCCGCGGCCGCGTCCGCTGCCGAGCTGGCGTGCGCGCGGACGGCGGAGTCGACCAGGCGCTCGATGCCATAGAGCTTGCCGTTCTCGCCCTCGGCCTCGGTGATGCCGTCGGTGAACAGCACGATCATGTCGCCCGGGCCGAAGGGCAGGCTGACGCTCGAGACGAGTTCGCCGATGTTCTCCTCGAGCCCTATAGGGAAACCCAGGTCCATCGTGTCGAGGCGGGACACGGAGCCGTCGCGCCGGATCACGATCACTTCCTCATGCTGGCCCGAAACGGTGACCTTGCCGTCCTCATAGTCGATGAAGGAGAGCGAAAGATGCTTGCCGGACTTCGTGCGCTCGACGTTCTTGTAGATCGCCCGGTTCAGGACCTCGAGGAAGGCGCGCGGATCATCGAGGCCTCGCTCATGCAGCGCGCGGCCCACGGACTGCACCATCAGCATGAGCACGCCGCTCTCCACGCCATGTCCGGTCACGTCGCCAATGCCGATCTTGACGCCGCCCTTGGTGTGCAGCACGTCATAATAGTCGCCGCCCACCTCGTCAGCGGGCTCGACATGGCTTGCGATCTCGAGGTCGGGAATGCCCTCGAGTTCGGCCGCGGCGGGAAGCACCATCATCTGGATGCGCCGCGCCACGTCGAGTTCCGCACCCATGCGGAGGTTTTCGTCCTTGAGCTTTTCGTAGAGCCGCTGGATCTCCTGCGTGGCGGAGGCAAGTTCGCGCGTGCGGTCCGTCACCCGCTGCTCGAGCGTTTCGGTGTATTCGCGGATCTCCCGCGCCATGGAGTTGAACGCCGTGCCCACCAGCGCCACCTCGTCGCGGCCCTTCACCGGAATCTGGATGTTGTAGTCGGCGCGCGTCAGGCGCCCTGCGGCATCGGCGAGTGCGGTGAGCCCAGCCGTGAAGCGCCGCGACACCGCGACCGAGACCGCCAGCACCAGCACGAGGAAGGAGAGAACTGAGGCCAGAATGCCCTTCACGATGCGGTCGGTGGCGGAATCGATCTGGGCCTGAGCGGCATAGAGCGAGGCATAGATCTCGCGGTCGGGAACGACGAAGCCGAGCATCAGCCGCTCCGCCGCGATCCCGGCATTGGGCTGCCACAGGTTCATGGGTTCGAGCGGATGAAGCGCCACGAGCAGACCCTCGGTCTTGCCGTCCTTATCAACCGTGATGTGGCTGATGCTGGTGGTGCCGGGCGCCGGCATTTTCAGGCCCGCGACCTCGGGGAAGCGGCTCTTCGCCAGCGAGCGTTCGAGCCCGGTGACGCCCGCTCCCGTCTCGTTCTGCGGCTGGATGCCGAGCAAGGATTCGCCCGCTTCGTTGACGGTCAGCACGTTTCCGTCCTGCTGGGAGAGGAAGGCGAAACCTGTCTCGGCGATCTTCACGTCCTGCACCAGGGCCGTGAACTGCTCCAGCGTGATGTCGACGCCGACCATGCCCGCGACGTCGTCCCGCGCCTTGGTGTAGAGCGGATGAAAATAGCTGATGATCAGCTTGCCGGTGATGGCATCGATATAGGGTGCGAGAATGGTGATGTCGGTGTTGACCGGGCGCGAGGCCGGGTCCTTCGCCCATTGCTGCCAGGCTTCATAGACGCCGGGGAAGAAGAAGTCCCACCAGTTCTTCTCGTTGTGCCCGCCATAAAGCTTGTCGAAGGTCTGCGCCTGTTCGGAATAGGGGATGGTGCGCATGATGGGGCGCGCCTTCGGGCCCACATAGTACATCTGCAGCTTGTTCTGGCCCGATCCCATCAGCGGCGGCACGACGAGGTCGAAGATGCCGGAGTTGCGCACCGCGTCCTGGACGTCGGGCCGCATGCGGCCCGGCCCGTCGAGCAGGTAGCCCCAGACGCTGATGACCGAGGTCTCGCCTGGCCGGTTCTGCATCCAGTTCGTGGCGCTGTTGTAATCCATCTGGTCCTGGAAGGCGGGGTATTGCTCCAGCAGGGTGCCGAGGCTGCGCCCAAGCTCCGGATTGTCGATGAGGCTCTGGGCGAATTGCGCCAGCGCATTCACCTGGTCGAAGGTGCGCGCGAACATCAGGTCGGCGCGCTGCGCCGTCATGTCGATGTAGCGGGTGAGGTATTGTTCGGTCGCCTTCGACAGTCCGCTCTCGATCTCGGTGGAGGCATCGCGTGACAGGCGCTGCACGTTCCAGAGCGCCACAGCACCACCGAGCAAAAGCGACAGCAGCACCGCGCCCCCGATCAG
>JADCDC010000414.1 GCA_020252385.1 Aestuariivirga sp. | reverse complement strand
TTCCCACGGGACTTGAGGCTGGTGGGGTGACGGCGGTGAGGGTGCCTACCTCCGCCCCGCTCCGCTGACCTTGCTCATCTCCTCGTTGCCATGCGCCGCCAGCACGCGGCCCGCGAGGTAGAGCGAGCCGCAGATCAGGATGCGCGGGGCGGGCACGGTGGAGGAGGCCTGGCGCAGGGCGGCCTCGAGGCTCGTCGCCGTCTCGGCCGCAAGGCCGTGGGCGCGCGCCGCTTCGGCCAGCGTCTCGGCGGCAAGGGCGTTCTCCTCGTCCGGAATGGTGATCGTCACCACGCGGCTCGCCACGCCTGCAAAGCAGCCGATGAAGCTTCCGGCATCCTTGGTGTTCAGCATGCCCCAGACCAGGACGAGCGGGCGCGAGTGCCGGTCGTTCAGTTCGGAGAAGGCCTGCGCCAGCACGCGGCCTGCGGAAGGATTGTGCCCCCCGTCGAGCCACAGTTCCGCTTCAGAGGGGACGAGGCCCGAGAGGGCGCCCGGCCCCAGCCGCTGCATGCGCGCGGGCCAGGCAGTGGCCTTCAGCCCCTCGGCAATATGGCGCTCGGCGATGCGCGGATGGTCGAGGCGGCGGATGGCGGCGATGGCGTTGCCGGCATTGTCGATCTGGTGGCGGCCCCTGAGCTGGGGCATCGGCAGGTCGAGGAGGCCGTCCTCGTCCTGGAACACGAGGCGGCCGTGCTGCTCATAGGCCTGCCAGTCCTGCCCAGCGATGCGGAGTTCCGCCCTCACCCGCTCGCCCACCCGCACGATCTCGGCGAGCGCCTCGTCCGGCTGGACGCCCACGATCGCCGGGCAGCCGCGCTTCAGGATCCCTGCCTTCTCGTGCGCGATCAGGCCCAGCGTGTCGCCGAGGAATTGCTGGTGGTCATAGTCGATGGTGGTGATGACCGAGAGTGCGGGCCGGTCGATCACATTGGTCGCGTCGAGCCTGCCGCCAAGACCCACCTCGAGGATCAGGTAATCGGCCGGCGTGCGGCTGAAGGCAAGAAAGGCGGCCGCCGTGGTGATCTCGAAGAAGGTGATCGGCTCGCCGCCGTTCGCCGCCTCGCATTCCTCGAGAAGGGCGGTGAGGTCCGCTTCCGAGATCAGAGCCCCCGCCACGCGGATGCGCTCATGGAACCTCACCAGATGCGGCGAGGTATAGGCATGGACCGAGAGCCCTGCCGCCTCCATGATGTGGCGGAGATAGGCGACGGTCGAGCCCTTGCCGTTGGTGCCCGCGACATGGATGACGGGCGGCAGCTTCCGCTCGGGATGCCCAAGCTTCGCGAGCAGGCGCTCGGTGCGGCCGAGACTGAGATCGATGATCTTCGGATGCAGCGACAGCAGCCGCGTCAGGATCGCATCGCTCAGCGCCAAGGGATCAGCCTTCGGCGGGAACAAGCGCTGTCGAGGGCACCTCGCGCGAGGGCGCCTTCATCAGCAGGCGGACCATGCGGGAGAGCGTCTCGCGCATCTGGTGGCGGTGGACGACGATGTCGACCATGCCATGCTCCTCGAGATATTCGGCGCGCTGGAAGCCTTCGGGCAGCTTCTCGCGGATCGTCTGCTCGATCACGCGCTGCCCTGCGAACCCGATAAGCGCGCCGGGCTCCGCCACATGCACGTCACCCAGCATGGCGTAGGAGGCGGTCACACCACCCGTCGTCGGATGCGTCAGCACCACCACGTAGGGCAGCTTCGCCGCGCGCAGTTCCTGGACGGCCACCGTGGTGCGCGGCATCTGCATCAGCGAGAGCACACCCTCCTGCATGCGCGCCCCGCCCGACGAGATGAAGAAGATGAAGGGCGTCTTGCGATCCACCGCCTTCCGCATCGCCGTGACGATGGCCTCGCCCGCGGCCATGCCGAGCGAGCCGCCCATGAAGGCGAAGTCCTGCACCGCGATGGTCACGGGCAGGCCATCGACCTCGCCCACGCCCGACTGGATGCAGTCATCAACGCCGTTCTTGGCGCGCGCTTCCTTGATGCGGTCGGCGTATTTGCGCTCGTCGCGGAACTTCAGGGGGTCCGCCGGCACCTGCGGCATGGCGATCTTCTCGTAGGCGCCATCGTCGAACATGGACTTCAGCCGCTCCTCGGGCGGCATCCGCATGTGATAGCCCGATTGCGGCATCACATACTGGTTCGCCTCGAGATCCTTGTAGAACACCATCTGGCCGGAGTCGGGATCCTTCACCCACATGTTCTCCGGCACCTCGCGCTTGTCGGTGCCGAGGATGGAGCGGATTTTCGGGCGGACGAAGTTCTTGATCCAGTTCATGGGGTGGCTAGCTCCTCACACCCTGCGCGATCTCGGCGACGAGGGCGTGCACGGCCTTGGCCGTTTTAGAGGTCGGCTTTCCGGCTTTTGTGAGGCTCTTCTCCACTGCGCTGACGAGTGCCGAGCCCACCACCACGCCATCGGCATCCTTGGCGATGGCGCGCGCCTGTTCCGCCGACTTGACGCCGAAGCCGACGCAGATCGGAAGCGGCGTGTGCTTGCGAAGGCGGTTGACGTTGGCCTTCACGCTCTTCAGGTCCGGCGCCTTGGTGCCGGTGATGCCGAGTACCGAGACGTAATAGACGAAGCCGCTCGTGTTGCGGAACACGGTGGGCGCGCGGTGGTCGTCCGTGGTCGGCGTGGCGAGGCGGATGAAGTTCATGCCGGCCTCGAGGGCGGGGATGCAGAACTCGCCGTCCTCTTCCGGCGGCAGGTCGACGATGATGAAGCCATCCGCCCCCGCGGCCTTGGCATCCTTCAGGAACTTCGGAACGCCATAGACATAGATCGGGTTGTAGTAGCCCATGAGCACGATCGGCGTGTCCTGATCCGCCTTGCGGAATTCCTTGATGAGCTTCAGCGTCTTCTTCATGGTCTGGCCAGCGGCCAGCGCACGAAGGCCCGCGGCCTGGATCGCCGGGCCATCGGCCATCGGGTCGGTGAAGGGCATGCCGATCTCGATCACGTCGGCGCCCGCCTTCGGCAGGCCGGTGATGATCTTGAGCGAGGTTTCGTAATCGGGGTCACCCGCCGTCACGAAGGTGACGAGCGCGGCACGGCCTTCCTGTTTCAGCGCGGCGAAGCGGCGGTCGATGCGGGTGGTCACAGCTTCGCTCCCAGGATCTCGGCCACGGTGAAGATGTCCTTGTCGCCGCGTCCGCACATGTTCATCACCATGAGGTGGTCCTTCGGCCGCTGGGGCGCGATCTTCATCACATGCGCCAGCGCGTGGCTGGGCTCGAGTGCCGGGATAATGCCCTCGAGACGGCAGCAGAGCTGGAAGGCTTCGAGCGCCTCCTTGTCGGTCGCCGAGACATATTCAACGCGCTTCATGTCATGGAGCCAGGCATGTTCCGGCCCGATGCCGGGATAATCGAGGCCGGCCGAGATCGAATGGCCCTCGATGATCTGGCCGTCGTCGTCCATCAGCAGATAGGTGCGGTTGCCGTGCAGCACGCCCGGCCTGCCGCCGGCGATCGAGGCCGCATGCTTCGTCTTCGTCCTGAGGCCGAGGCCGGCGGCCTCGACGCCGATGATCTCGACTTCTTTGTCATCGAGGAAGGGATGGAACAGGCCCATGGCGTTGGAGCCGCCGCCGATCGCCGCGACGAGCGAGTCAGGCAGGCGGCCTTCTCGCTTCAGCATCTGCTCCTTCGTCTCGCGGCCGATCACCGACTGGAAGTCGCGCACCATCTCCGGATAGGGGTGTGGCCCCGCGACGGTGCCGATGCAGTAGAAGGTGTCCTCCACATTGGCGACCCAGTCGCGCAGCGCCTCGTTCAGCGCATCCTTCAGCGTGCGCGAGCCGGACTTCGCCGGAACGACCTTGGCACCGAGGAGCTTCATGCGGAACACGTTGGGCTTCTGGCGCTCCATGTCCACTTCGCCCATGTAGACGATGCATTCGAGGCCGAAGCGGGCACACGCTGTGGCGGTGGCAACGCCATGCTGGCCGGCCCCCGTCTCTGCGATGATGCGCTTCTTGCCCATGCGGCGGGCGAGCAGGATCTGGCCCATCACATTGTTGATCTTGTGGGCACCCGTGTGGTTCAACTCGTCGCGCTTGAAATAGATCTTGGCCCCGCCAAGGTGCTCCGTCATCCGCTCCGCGAAATAGAGCGGGCTGGGGCGGCCCACGTAATGCTCGAGGAAGTCGTCGAGCTCCGCCTGGAAGCTGCGGTCGGCCTTGGCGTCCTTGTAGGCCTGCTCGAGTTCGAGGATCAGCGGCATCAGCGTCTC
Source organism: Aestuariivirga sp. (assembly GCA_020252385.1). GTDB lineage: Bacteria > Pseudomonadota > Alphaproteobacteria > Rhizobiales > Aestuariivirgaceae > Aestuariivirga. The sequence goes on along the minus strand of JADCDC010000414.1, from coordinate 4,719 downwards.
GGCGACGAAGCGACCGCCATAGATGCCGAACAGGCCGTTCTCGTCCGGCCCCGTCCGGAAGGAATTGGGAGTTTTCACGTTCATGTGGCTATGCCGCCTTTTCTCGAATGATGCCCGGTTCTAGCGGGCGGCCTTCGCCGCCTCAATGAATTTCCGGATGAGGACGATGTCCTTGACGCCGGGTGCTGTTTCGACCCCGGAGGACACGTCCACTACGGGCGCACCCGTCACCCGGATGGCTTCGGCGACGTTTTCCGGGGTGAGGCCGCCCGCCAGCATGAAGGCCGGGCGCCGGCCGCCCTCGAGGAGGCCCCAGTCGAAGGCGTGGCCATTGCCGCCGGGAAGGCTGCTTCCCAGCGTTTCGGGCGCCTTGGCGTCATAGAGGATCAGGCTGGCGGCCTCGGAAAAGGCCTGAGCACCCGCGATGTCGCCTGCGTCCCTGACCCGGATCGCCTTAATCACGGGCTTGTCCGTCAGCCGCGCAATCTCCGCGATGCGCTCCGGGCTCTCCGCGCCATGGGCCTGGATCAGGTCGGGGTCGACCTTCGCAACGATGGCGTCGAGCTCCGCGTCGCTGGCGTCGACCACCAGCGTCACGATCTTCGCCTTGCCGCGCGCCCGCGCCGCGAGTGCGGCCGCCTGCTCCAGCGAGGCATTGCGGGGGCTCTTGGGAAAGAACACGAGGCCGATCAGGTCCGCCCCGGCTTCGACAGCGGCATCGACCGTCTCGGGTGTGGAGAGCCCGCAGATCTTGACCTCAACCGGCATGAAGCCCCGCCAGGATGTTCCGCGCTGCCTTCGCCGGGTCCGCGGCCCCGGTGATGGCGCGGCCGATCACCAGGATGTCGGCGCCCGCCGCAAGTGCCGCTTCGGGCGTGGCGGCCCGCTTCTGGTCCTGCAGGGCCGCCTCGGCCGGGCGGATGCCGGGCACCACGGTGAGGAAGTCCCGGCCCAGATCATGGCGGATGCCCACCACGTCATGCGGGCTGCACACCACGCCATCGAGACCGGCGCGCCGCGAGAGTTCGGCCAGCGAGCGCGCATGGGCCTCGGTGTTCTTGGCGGTCTCGAAGCCCGCAGCCCAAATGTCGTCGTCCGACAGGCTCGTCAGGATCGTTACGGCGATGAGCTTCGATTGGCCAGCCACCGCCTCGGCAGCCGCCTTCATCATGTCGAAGCCGCCGGTGGCGTGGAGGTTCACGATGGCCGGCCGGGGTTCGATCCGCATCAGGGATTTCATGGCGGAGGCCACGGTGTTCGGAATGTCGTGGAGTTTCAGGTCGAGGAAGACGGGAAGCCCCGCCTCCGCCACCCGCGCATAGCCCGCGATGCCATGCGCGTAGAAGAACTCCATGCCGATCTTGGCCCAGCCCACATGTGGCTTCAGCGCACGCGCCAGCGCCACGGCCTTGTCGAGGTCCGGCGTATCAATGGCGACGCAGATCGGGTTGGTTGGCACGTCGGACTCCCTCAGTTCTTCTACCGTCATGCCAGCGAAAGCGGGGCCCCAGCTTTCGCCGGGGTGACGGCTGATTGCCGACGGTCAGCGCGCCTTTTGATACAGCATGATGGCCGTGGCAAGGTCCTCGATGGCCGTGCCGGCGGACTTGAAGAGCGTGATCTCGTCCGCCGACGCACGACCCTTCACCGTACCCCGGCACAGGTCGAACAAATCGCCCCGGATGTCGGCGAAATCGAAGCGGCCCTCGTCGCGAGCCTGCAGCAGGTCGCCCGCCTCGGCCAGTGCGCCATCGCGCGTGTCGACATGGACGGAGGCCCGCGCCACCACCTCCGCGTCAGTCTCGCGCATCGTGGGCTTGAAGGCGCCTGCGAGGTCGACATGCGTGCCGGGCTTCAGCCAGGCTCCCATGACCACGGGCGCCGTGGCGGTCGTCACGCAACTCACGATGTCGGACTGGCGGACGGCATGCTCGAGGTCGGTCACCGCATGCGCCTCGAAGCCCTCGCGCGCCAGTTCGGCCGCCAGCGCCTCGGCCTTGGCCGTGGTGCGGCTGTTGAGGAAGACGCGCTTGATCGGGCGCACCGCCGCATGGGCGCGCACGAAATGCGGCGCGAGTGCCCCTGCGCCCACGACCGTCAGCGTCGCGGCGTCCTGGCGCGCCAGGTAATCGGCCGCGAGTGCAGATGCGGCGGCGGTGCGGCGGCGGGTGATCTCGCCGCCATCCATCATCGCGACGGTGGTGCCCGTCTTCTGCTCGATCAGCAGATAGCTGGCCTGGATCGTCGGCAGCCCTTGAGCGGCATTGTCGGACTTGAACACCACGGTCTTGAGCCCCGCCCAGTCCTTCGACCAGGCGGGCATCAGCAGCAGCGTCGCGGTTGAGGAGATGTCGTGGTGGTGGCGCACGGGCGTTGCGATCTCCTCCCGGAAGCCCTGGCGCAGCGCCTCCACGATGTCCCGGTAGGGGCTCAGGCGGGCGACGTCTTCGGCGGAGAGGATCAGCACCGGGTTGGCCTCAATCGGGCCTGAGGGCGGGGGCGTGCGCCTGCAATTCGCGCTTGTCGCGCTCATGCTGCTGCTGGGCGCGGATCATCTCGATCTTGGCCTCGCGCGTGGCGCGGCGGTACTTTGCATTGCCCCGCCAGGCCACGTACCAGCCCGCGAAGATGCCGATGAAGACGCCGCAGAAGAACAAGGCCCACAGCGGCATGTCCACCGTGGCGAAGGGATGGACGCGGTTGATGGGGTCGAAGGAGATGGTCACCCACTGGCGGTTGGCCACGGCAAAGCCGATACCGACGACAGCGATCGGGATGCCGACGATCCAGTTGAAGATGCCCTTGAGCGTCATGAGCCGCTTCTACGCCGGGACGCCGCGCCGCGCAATCAGCCCTTCTCGTTCAGCCGCTCGCGCAGTTCCTTGCCGGTCTTGAAGAAGGGCACGCGCTTGGCCACCACCTCGACCGCTTCGCCGGTCCGCGGGTTGCGGCCCATGCGGGCGTTGCGCGCCTTGGCGGAGAAGGCGCCGAAGCCCCGGAGCTCCACCCGGTCGCCGTCCTTCAGCGCATCGATGATCTCATCGAGCACCGTGTTCACGATGCGCTCGATGTCGCGATGGTAGAGGTGCGGGTTCTTCTCCGCGATCTTCTGGACGAGCTCTGATTTGATCATGACGCTTCCCCGACTAGTGGGCAGGGTGCCAAAGCACGAGAAGTCCGTCAAGCTTGGCCCGCTGGGCGGCGGCCTCGAGGCCCTCGAGCCCCAGGGCACGCAGCAGGAACGAGGCGGTGAGGCCCAGCCCTGTCGTGCTGGAGGAGGATCGGGGCGCCCAATCCTCGACCGGCAGGCCGGCCGGAACATTCTTCGCGCTGCCGAGCCAGGCAACTGCGGCCTCTTCGCCGCCGATCTCGTCGATGAGCTTGACGGCAATCGCCTGACGCCCCGTGTAGACGCGCCCGTCGGAGAGTTCCTTGACGCGCGGCAGCGGCAGCTGGCGGCGCTCGGCCACGAGGCCGGTGAACCAGTCATAGCCGTCCATCACCATCTGCATCGAGACGTCGCGGGCCTTTTCGGTGACGGGCGCGTAAGGCGAAGGCTGCGCCTTGAGATCGCCCGACTTCAGCTCCTCCATCTTGATCCACACCGTGTCGAGCAGCTTCGAGACCTCGGGGAAGGTGAAGATCACGCCGATCGAGCCGGTGATGGTGTTGCCCCGCGCCACGATGCGGTCGGCGGCGAGTGCCGTGATGTAGCCGCCTGATGCCGCCACCGTGTCCATGACGGCGACCACCGGCTTCTTTGCCGAAACCTTGCGCACCGCCTCGTAGACGGCTTCGGACCCCGCCGTGGTGCCGCCGGGGCTGTCGATCCTGAGGATCACGCCCTTCACCTGGTTGGCCTCGCTCACTTCCTTCAGCAGGTCGAGCGTCTTCTGGTCGCCGGTGATGAGGCCGTCGATCGAGATCCGCGCAAGATGGTCGGCGCGCTTGCGCCCGCCCGCCTCCCAGACGAGTGCCGCGACGGCGGCCACCGCCAGCAGCACGGCCAGGATGCGCCACAGCGTGAGCTTGCGCTTCAGGCGGCGGCGGTCGACGATGAGTTCGGCTTCGGAGATCATGACGGCTCCAGGGTGGATGGGTCGGAGGTATATAGGGTGTTCGGGTGGCAGATGGAAACACCGCAAATCCGAAAACCTATCCATCCATCAAGGTTCCCCTCCCCCTTGTGGGGAGGGGTAGGGGTGGGGGTCGGGAAACGCCAGCATTTCTTGATCAGATACATGCTCCGCCGTCGGAGCAACCCCCACCCCCGCCCCTCCCCACAAGGGGGAGGGGAGAACAAAAAATGGCCGGGACCTGGGGCCCCGGCCATTCTGATCGGCGTTGCCGCCAGTCTTACTCTTCGGTCTTCTGCTTCTTGAGCGCCGCGCCCAGGATGTCGCCCAGCGAGGCGCCGGAGTCGGAGGAGCCATACTGCGCGACGGCTTCCTTCTCTTCGGCGATCTCGAGCGCCTTGATCGAGACGTTCATCTTGCGCGCCTTCTGGTCGAAGATGGTGACCTTGGCGTCGAACTTCTCGCCCACGGCGAAGCGCTCGGGCCGCTGCTCGGCGCGGTCACGCGCCAGATCGGCGCGCTTCACATAGGCCGTCATGTCGGTGCCGGCGACCTTCACCTCGAGGCCGTTGTCCTCGACCTTGAGGACTTCGCAGGTGACCGTGTCGCCCTTCTTGATGCCGGCGGCAGACGCCAGCGGATC
>JADCDC010000413.1 GCA_020252385.1 Aestuariivirga sp. | reverse complement strand
GGCACCGCACAGCACGCCGAAGGGAATGGCGAGCCAGACGCCGGCAGGGCCGATCCAGCCGCCGAGAGCCGTTGCCATCATGGCACCGAGCGTCACCGTCCAGGGAATGGAAAGGTCTATGTGGCCGAGGAGGATCACCATCATGGCGCCCGATGCGATGATGCCGAGGAAAGCCCCCACCTGCAGCTGCTGCAGGAGATAGTCCGGCGACAGGAACTCCGGAGAATAGAGAGAGCCCGCCAGCAGGATGACGATGATACAGCCGAAGGCCACCATCACCGGCATGTCGAGACCGATCTTCTGGGTTGCGGCGGCGACGTTCATGTGAAGAGTTCCAGCCGGTTGCGGATGCGGAAGACGCGAACGGCACCGAGGCTGATGGCCACCAGAAGTACCACGCCCTGGAACAGTGGCTGCCACAAGGGCGGCAGGTCGAAGACGAAGAGCAGATCCTCGATCGTTCGCAGCACAAAGGCGCCGAAGACGGAGCCAATAGCGGAGCCCCAACCGCCGAACAGCGAGGTACCCCCGATCACCACGGCGGCGATCGAGTTGAGCGTATAGGTGCCGCCGATCGCGGCGGATGCCTCGCCCGAATAGGTATTGAACGTAAGGATCAGCCCGCCCAGCGAGGCGAGGAAGCCCGCCAGCGCATAGGCGGCAATCTTTGCCTTCTCCACCGGCACGCCGGACATGTAGGCGGCCTGCTCGTTCGAGCCCACGGCATAGGCGCCGCGGCCCAGGGGCGAACTGCGGTAGGGAATCCACACCAGCAGCACCACCACAAGAAGCACTACAAGTGCCGTGGGAACGGTGCCGAAGAGCTGCCCTGTCACAAAATCCGCGATGTCATATTGAACGTCACCGCCGGGCGTCGGCCTGATCCACAGGGCGATGCCGTAGAACACAGCACCCGTTGCGAGCGTGGTGATGATCGGCTGCAGCCGCCCCCACACCACGATGGCGCCATTGATGAAGCCGCAGACGACGCCCAGCAGCAGCACGGCGACGCAGCCCAGGAGGCCCTGCCCGATCGTGCCCACAACGATGGCGGAGGCAAGGCAATTGGCCAGCACGAAGACTGAGCCTACCGAAAGGTCGAGACCGCGCGTCAGCACCGGGATGGTCTGCGCCATGGCGACGAGGGCCAGCAGCACGGCCTTGTTGGCCGCCGTGGTGGCAACCGCCGGGTTCAGGCCGGCCTCGTGGTTGCTGATGTAGATCACGAACATGAGCACGAAGAGGCTGATGGCCGTAAGCGTGCCGAGGTTGTGCGAGATGTGGTAGCGCCAGTCGCTCACGCGGCTTTCTCCGGAACGGGATTCACATTGAGGGCGCCCGCCACGATATTGTGCTCGGTGCATTCTTCGCCTTTCAGCTCGCGCGTGATGCGCCCGCCATAAAGGATCAGCACCTTGTCGCAGCAGCCGATGAGTTCGGCGTAGTCGGTGGAATAGAAGATGATGGTCTTGCCCTCTTCCGCGAGGTTGCGCAGCAGGCGGTAGATTTCCTGCTTGGTGCCGACGTCGATGCCGCGTGTCGGGTCATTGAGCAGGATGATGCCGGGATTGGTCATCAGCCACTTGGCGAGCACCACCTTCTGCTGATTGCCGCCCGACAGCGTGCCGACGGCGGCACTCGCATCAGGCGCCTTGACCTGCAGCCGCGCCGTCATGTCTTTCACCGCCGCGGTTTCCTTTTCGGCATCGATGCAGAGGCCGCTCCTCAACTGGTCCAGCGAGGCGAGGGTTAAGTTGTCCCTGACACTCATAGGTAGCATCAGCCCTTCGACCTTGCGGTCTTCGGGGATCAGGGCAAGCGGCAAGGGCGCCGCCATGGCGCTGCGCGGCCCACTGAGTGACAATGCCTGCCCGTCGACGGAGACGTTTCCTTCAACTCCCCTCAGCACGCCGAACAGCGCCAGCAGCAATTCACGCTGCCCCTGCCCATCGAGCCCGCCGAGGCCCACAATCTCACCCTTTCCGGCGGTGAAGGACACCTGGTTGAGGTCATTCCCCCAGGTGAGGTTGGAAACGGTGAGGGCCGGCTGCCGGTTCTCCACGAAGGCGGGCTTCGGCGGATAATGGTGCGTCACCTCGCGGCCGATCATCATCTGGATGATCTCGTTCACGTTGCGGGCACCCTTGCGGAAGGTCTCGATCCGCCGGCCGTTGCGGAACACGGTCGCGACGTCGGCCAGTTCCTCGATCTCGTGCATGCGGTGCGAGACGTAGAGGATGCCCACACCCTCGGCACGCAATTCGCGGATGATCAGGTAGATGCGCTCCACGTCCTTGGCAGTGAGAGCGGATGTGGCCTCATCCAGGATCAGCAGCTTGGGCTTCTTGGCCAGCGCCTTGGCGATCTCCACCATCTGGCGGCGCGACAGCGGCAGGTTCTTGACCAGTTCGAGCGGGTGCACGTCTTCGCAGCCGACCCGCTTCAAGAGCCCGACGGCGCGCTCACGCTGCGCCCTGGCATCGATGAAGCCCGCACGCTTGGGCGTTCCCACCATCGAAAGATTGTCGGCCACCGTCATGTCCGGCAGCAGAGAGAGTTCCTGGAAGACGCAGACGACCCCAGCCTTCATGGCGTCCATCGGCGATCGGAACCTGAAGGGCGTGCCGTTGACCAGCACTTCGCCCTCGCTGGCATCCGTCACGCCGGAAGCGATCTTGATGAGGGTGGACTTGCCGGCGCCGTTCTCGCCCAGCACGGCGTGGATCTCGCCCGGATAGGCCTTGAAATCGACATCCGTCAGCGCGGCGATTCCGCCATAGCGCTTGGAGACGCCCTTGAGTTCGAGAAGTGGGGTTGGTTCAGTCATGGGAGTGACCGGAGGGCGGCCCGGCAGATGGCTTTGGGCCATCTGCCGGGCATTGCCTGTTTCCGGACCAAGCTCAGTTGTTCGCCTCGTCCTTCCCCATGATGTCGGTGGCGAGGATGTTCACGCCGCAGGGCGGGAAATCATTCGAGTTGAAGAAGTTATCGGTCAGATCCGGGAAGAAGTTCACACCGGCCTTGAAGTCCGGATGCTCGACCAGCGGGATCGGCACCGAGACGAACTGCGGGAGCGTCTCACCCTTGAGCGCGGTGATCGCCGTCTTCATCGCGATGGCGACAAGGCCGGGCGACTGGCCAGCGGACGAGCAGAGCAGACCCTTGTCGGCATTCTCCGCGCAGAGCTTGCGGAAGCCATTCTCGGCCTCGCCCGCCACGGGCACGAAGGGATGTCCGGCGTCCATCACGGCGCGCACGACGCCCGTGGAACCGCCCTGCACCGTGATGCCATCGAACTTCTTGTGAACGGCTATGGCGTCGGCGGTCACCTTCTGCGCGGTGCCGTCATCCCAGTTGCCGACCACTTCGATGATCTCGTACTTGGGGCCGCCTTCGGCCTCGAGCACGCTGCGGATGCCGAGGTGACGGTCACGGTCAACCGAGTTGCCGGGAAGACCGCGCACTTCGAGGATCTTGCCGCCGTTCGGCACGTTTTTCTTGATCCAGTTGCCGTTGATCACGCCGATCTGGAACTGGTTCTCGTTAACCTGGATGACTTCGTCGCTGTCGAAGGTGTTGTCGAAGGCTACGAGCACCACACCCGCCTTGTTGGCGCGCTTGATGACGGGGGTGAATGCCGTCGGGTTGACGGCGATGGTCAGGATCGCGTCATAACCCGAGTTGATGAAGTTATCGATGGCGGCGATCTGCGCGGCGACGTCCGTGCCGGTCGAGACGACCTTCAGTTCCTTGATGTCCTTGGCGACGTCAGCTTGCTCGGAATAGGCCTTGG
>JADCDC010000412.1 GCA_020252385.1 Aestuariivirga sp. | reverse complement strand
GTCATCGCCGAGCGCGGTAAAGAGCGACACCGAAACGCCAAGCCGCGAGAGGTTCTCCGCGATGTTGCGGCCCACACCGCCTGCCGAGACGGTCACCTCGCCGGGGTTGGAGGTTCCCTGCACAAACGGGCCGCTGCTCCGGCCCTTGATGTCGACATTGGCGCCGCCGATGACGATGACGCGCGCCATCAGAAGTCCGTGGGCGCGCCGCCTTCCGCCTTGCGCGTCTCGACGAAGGCGTTGAGTTCCTCGCGCACCGCCTCGTTGATCGCGGGTTCCTGGTAATCCGCCAGTGCCTGCTTCCACACGGCGTTGGCCTTCTGCCAGGCTTCCGGCTTTCCGGCGGCAAGCCATTGCTGGTTGTTGCGCCAGTCGGAGATGATGGGCGAATAGAAGGCATTGGTGTAGCGGGCCAGCGTGTGCTGCGCCCCGAAGAAGTGACCGCCCGGACCCACCTCGCGGATCGCCTCGACGCCCAGCGCATCCTCCGTGGTTTCGAGCGGCTGCATGAACTCGCTCACCATCTGGATCAGGTCGCAGTTGAGCACGAATTTCTCGAAGCTCGCGACGCGACCTCCCTCGAGCCAGCCCGCGCCGTGCATGATGAGGTTGCCGCCGCCCATGGTGAGGCCCCACAGCGAGAACACGCTCTCATAGGCCGCCTGCGCGTCGACCGTGTTCGCGGCACAGGTGTTCGAGGTGCGGAACGGAATCTTGTAGCGCCGCGCCAGCTGCCCGCCGACGATCGTCGCCTTCATGTATTCGGGTGTTCCGAAGGCGGGAGCACCCGACTTCATGTCGACGTTGGAGGTGAAGCCGCCATAGATCACGGGAGCGCCCTTGCGGACGAGTTGGGTGAAGGCGATGCCCGCCAGCGCCTCGGCATTCTGTTCCACCAGCGCGCCCGCCACCGTGACGGGCGCCATGGCGCCTGCCAGTGTGAAGGGGGTGACGCAGACGATCTGGTTCCGCGACGACATCTCGAGGATGCCGCGCAGCATCGGCGTATCGAGCTTCAGCGGCGAATTGGTGTTGATGATGGTGAACAGCGAAGGCTCCCGCTCCAGCTGTTCGTGGCTGATGCCGCGGCCGATGCGGGCGATCTCGATCCCGTCGCGGATGCGTTCGGTGCCCAGCGAATAGGCGTGGAAAGGCTTGTCGGTGAGCAGCACCGCGTCCTTCAGCGCCTCGAGGTGGCGGACCGAGGCATGGACGTCGATCGGTTCAACGGGATAGCCCGACAGGAAGCCGATGCAGTTGAAGTACTGCGCCAGCTTCAGGAAGTTGCGGTAGTCCTGGTAATTGCCGGTGCGGCGGCCGCCGTCCATGTCCGCACTGTTGGGCGGGCTCGCCACCGTGCCGAAGGCGATGGCGTTGCCACCGATCCGCAGGTCGTTCTCGGGGTTCCTCGCATGGAAGGTGAATTCCGGAGGTGCAGAGGCGATCAGCTCCTCGATCATCGCGGGGTCGAAGCGCACGCGCTCGCCATCGACCCTGGCGCCCGCGGCCTTCAGCATGTCGCGGGCTTCCGGCAGGGTGAAGTCCATGCCGATCTCGGAAAGCACCTTGAGCGAGGCGAGGTGAATCGATTCGAGCTCGTCCTTCGAGACGATCTCCATGGCCGGGAACAGCCGCTTGAGCTTGCGGCGCGGCAGCTGCGGCACGGGCTGGCGCCCGGTTCCGCCGCCACGGCGGCCACCGCCCTCGCGGCGCGGCCTGCGGGTCGATTCGACGTCGATGTTGCTCACTTCTGATGTCCTCTTTCGCGATAGGCCTCGAGGGCGGGGTCGGCGGCGATCTGTTTCACCAGCCACTCCTCGAAGCGTTTGATCTTGGGCTTCATGCGCTGCTCGGCGTTGCAGGCGAAGAGCCAGTTGTGCCGGTGCTGGACCTTGAGCGGAAAGGGCTGGACGAGGCGTCCGAGCTTGATTTCCTCGGTGGCGAAGGGGCCGATGGTCATCGCGATCCCCCTGCCCTCGATCGCGGCCTCCTGCGCCAGGATGTAGCTGTCGAAGGCCAGCCTGTCCGAGAGCCTGATGCCCTCGACGCCCGCCTCCTCGAGCCACAGGTGCCAGTCCTCCTCCGCCGTGTAGACATAGAGCAGCTTGTGCTTCTTGAGGTCCTCCGGCGTCTTCAGCGCATTGGGGCCTTTCAGCAGTGCGGGCGAGCAGATCGGCGTCAGCAGCGAGTTGAACAGCGTGCGGTAATGGTGGTCGGGCGAGCGGTTGCGCGCCAGGATGAATCCGACGTCGACGTTCTTCTCGTCGAAGTCCCAGTCGAAATAGGAGGTCGAGAGCCTCACCTTCATGTCGGGAAAGCGCTTCTCAAAATCATGGAGCCTGGGAATCAGCCATTTGAGGGCGACGGTGACGTAGACCTGCACGGTGAGTTCGTTGTCGGCGGCGGAGGGCTTGAGCGCCCGGGTCTGCGCCTCGATCATGTCGAAGGCCTCGCGCACCGGGGGGAAATAGGTGTGGCCGGTCTGGGTGAGTTCCGCGCGCCTCGCGTCACGGCGGAACAGCTGCACGCCAAGCCGCTGCTCCAGCGACTTGACCTGGTGGCTCACCGCCGAGCGCGTGATTCCGAGCTCGGCCGCGGCGAGCCGGAAGCTGCCGAGCCGGGCCGCCGCCTCGAAGGCGGTCAGCGCACGTAAGGGAGGCAGGTCGCGTCTGGCCAAGTTTCCTCACCACCGGATTGGAAGATCCTTCTATCACTCCCGAATTCAGGGGGATAAGGGCAGAATGCCGCCGAGTGGTGAAAAAAACTTGCGCCCCCGGAAAAAACGAGGCCGTTGAAACCGATGGCTCAACCGGGGGATATAGGGAGGAGATCAGGAGTCCCCGCCATGAGTGCCGTCGAAGACCTTTCCCGCCGCCGCGGCGGCCGCGAAGCACGCCGCGCGCTGCGTTCCCGTCCCATTCCCATGGCCGAGGCCGCCGTGCGGCCCGGCATGGAGGGCGGCCAGTACAAGCCCCTCACCGAGCGCGAGATGCAGCGCATCCACGAGACGGCGCTGACGCTTCTCGAAACCGTGGGCCTTGCCCAGGCCATCCCCTCCTGCGTCGAGGCGATGACGGCAAAGGGCTGCTGGCTGAATC
>JADCDC010000411.1 GCA_020252385.1 Aestuariivirga sp. | reverse complement strand
CTGCCCGGCAACGGCTCGACCCTTGCAACCCATGCCGACAGGAAGCGCCTGTTCGTCGAGGCGGGGCACCTCGTCGTCGACCGGGCGCGGCGCTACTACGAGGAGGAGGACGAGAGCGTGCTGCCCCGCAATGTGGCGAGCTTCGGCGCCTTCGAGAACGCCATGACGCTGGACATCGCCATGGGCGGCTCCACCAACACGGTGCTGCATATCCTCGCCGCGGCGCATGAGGCGGAGATCGACTTCACCATGAAGGACATCGACCGGCTGTCGCGCCGCGTGCCCGTGCTCTCCAAGGTGGCGCCTGCCAAGTCCGACGTTCACATGGAGGACGTGCACCGTGCCGGCGGCATCATGGCGATCCTGGGCGAGCTTGACCGCGGCGGCCTCTTGAACCGCGACCTTCCCACCGTCCACAGCCGTACGCTGGGTGAGGCGCTGGACCGCTGGGACATTGCCCGCACCAATTCCGATGCGGTGCGCGAATTCTACCGCGCGGCACCCGGCGGGGTTCCGACCCAGGTGGCCTTCAGCCAGGCGAGCCGCTGGGACGAGCTCGACCTCGACCGCAAGACGGGCGTCATCCGCGACGTCGATCACCCCTTCTCGAAGGATGGCGGCCTTGCCGTGCTCTATGGCAACCTGGCCGAGGACGGCTGCATCGTGAAGACGGCCGGTGTGGATGAATCGATCCTGAAGTTCACCGGCAAGGCAAAGGTGTTCGAGAGCCAGGATTCGGCCGTGCACGGAATATTGAACCGTGGTGTGGAGGCAGGCGACGTCGTCGTCATCCGCTACGAGGGCCCGCGCGGCGGCCCCGGCATGCAGGAGATGCTCTATCCGACGAGCTACCTGAAGTCGAAGGGGCTGGGCAAGGCCTGCGCGCTCATCACCGACGGGCGCTTCTCCGGCGGCACCTCGGGCCTGTCGATCGGTCATGTCTCGCCCGAAGCGGCGGAGGGCGGCCTCATCGCGCTGGTGGAGGAGGGCGATACGATCGAGATCGATATCCCCAACCGCGCGATCCGGCTTGCCGTCGCCGAAGATGTGCTGGCGAAGCGCCGCGCGGCGATGCTGGCCAGGGGCGAGAAGGCTTGGAAGCCGACGGAACAGAGGAAGCGCAAGGTCTCGACCGCGCTCAAGGCCTATGCGGCGCTCACCACATCCGCCGCGAAGGGTGCCGTGCGTGTGATTGACTGAGGAGTGATGCCGATGACGCTGCCCGCGATGCTGCTCGATGGATATTCGAATTTCCGCGCCGGGCGCTATGCCGCCGAGTCGGAACGCTACCGCAGGCTCGGCGAGGGTTCGCAGAAGCCGAAGATCATGATCATCGCCTGCTGCGACTCGCGCGCTGCACCCGAGACGGTGTTCGATGCGGGGCCGGGCGAGATGTTCGTCGTCAGGAACGTCGCCAATCTGGTGCCGCCCTATACGCCGGACGGCGGCCACCACGCGACCTCGGCGGCACTTGAATTCGCGGTGATGTCGCTCGGCGTCGGGCACATCGTGGTGAGGGGCCATGGCCGCTGCGGCGGCATCCGGGCGGCGGTGCAGGAGTCCTCGCCCCTGACGCACACGGATTTCATCGGCTCCTGGATGCGCGCCATCAAGGACGTGACCCGGATCGTGCCCCGCCTCGTGGGCGAGAATGCCGAGATCCACGAGCGCCACATCGAGCGCGCGTCGATCGAGCACTCGCTGGCGAACTTGCGCACCTTCCCGTGGATCCGCATGAAGGAGAACCGCCGGGAACTGGCACTCCACGGCGTGTGGTTCGACATTTCGCTGGGCGAACTCCACGCCTATGACGAGGACGAGGCCCATTGGTCAGCCATCGAGGGAGGTACGGCATGAGCTATGTGATCGGCGTCGACGGCGGCACCGAGTCGATCCGCGCCTTCGTCTTCGATCTGTCGGGCAAGCCGCTGGCCTCGGTGGCAACCCCCTACAAGACGGACTTCCCGCATCCCTCCTGGGCCGAACAGTCCCCTGAGGAGTGGTGGCGCTGCATGGGCCTTTCGGTGAACGGGGCCGTGGCCAAGGCCGGCGTCTCGCCCGCCGACATCATCGCGCTCTGCGTCGACACCACCTGCTGCTCCGTCGTGGCGCTCGATGCCGCGGGCAATCCCCTGCGGCCCTGCATGATCTGGATGGACGTGCGCTCGGCCGGCGAGGCGGACGAGGTCGCCGCCACGGGCGACCCGAACCTGCGCGTGAACGGTGGTGGCGCCGGGCCCGTTTCCGCCGAATGGATGATCCCCAAGTCGCTGTGGATGAAGCGCCACCAGCCGGAGATCTTCAAGCGCGCCGCGAAGGTTGGCGAATACCAGGACTACATCAATCTGAAGCTCACCGGGCGCTGGGTGGGCTCGCTCGGCAATGCCGCCGTGCGCTGGCATTACCAGACCCGGCACGGCGGCGTGCCGCGCTCGCTTCTGGCGGCACTCGACCTCGCCGACCTCGAGGAGAAGTGGCAGAACCCCATCGTGGCGCCCGGCACGCCCATCGGTCCGCTCACCCGCGCCGCGGCGGAGCATCTCGGGCTCAGCGCGGGCATTCCGGTCATCCAGGGGGGTGCGGATGCCTTCATCGGCGTCATCGGCCTTGGCGTCACGGAGCCCGGCGAGATGGCGCTCATCACCGGCTCATCGCACCTTCACATCGGCATTGCCGACCGCGAGGTGCACAAGCCCGGCGTCTGGGGCACCTACATGGACGGGATCTATCCCGGCAAGCCCATCATCGAGGGCGGCCAGACCTCCACGGGCTCTGTCATCGCCTGGTTCAAGCGCCACTTCGCGGAGCATACGAGCTGGGACACGCTGAACGAGGGTGCGGCCGCCGTGCCGCCGGGGGCTGAGGGCCTGCTCGTGCTCGACCATTTCCAGGGCAACCGCACGCCCTATACGGATGCGCTCTCGCGCGGCGCCATCACGGGCCTCACGCTGAAGCACACGCCCGCGCATGTGTTCCGCGCCATCATCGAGGGCATCTGCCTCGGCACCCGCCTCATCACCGACAGCTTCGGCGAGGCCTTCAACCCGAAGCGCATCGTGCTGGCGGGAGGTGCTTCCAACTCGCCGCTGTGGCTGCAGATCCATGCCGACACCATCGGTGCTCCCATCGAACTCACCGAGGTGGCGGATGCGCCAGCCCTGGGCTGCGCCATCCTTGCGGCGCATGGCGCCGGCCGGTTCAAGACCATCGAGGAAGGCTGCGCCGCCATGGTGCGCTCGAAGACGGTGATCGAACCCAACCTGGCGAACACGCGGTTCTATGAGGCCGAGATGCTGCCGCGTTATGCGAAGCTTTATGCGGCGCTGAAGGGTGTGAGGGGGTAGGGGTTCTCACGCGCGGACAGAGCCCTCATCCGGCCTGTCGGCCACCTTCTCCCATTGCTTCGCAACGGGAGAAGGGACTCGATGATGCATTTCCCTTCTCCCGTCGCACCGCGATGGGAGAAGGTGCCCGAAGGGCGGATGAGGGCATACGTCCGCGAGTCCGGCCTACAGCTTCTTCAACCCCGCCTCGATCTGCTCGCGCCGCCCTTCCAGGAACGGCGGCAGCGAGAGCGTGGTGCCGAGCTTGTCCATCGGCTCATCGGTGGCGAAGCCCGGGGCGTCGGTGGCGAGTTCGAACAGCACGCCGTTGGGCTCGCGGAAATAGAGGCTCTTGAACCAGAAGCGGTCCACGGGGCCTGAATTCGGCACGCGCATCGAACGCAGCCGCTCCGCCCAGCCCTGATAATCCGCATACGGAATGTTGAAGGCCACGTGGTGCACGCCGCCAGCGCCCTGCTGGGCGGGGGGAAGCGTCGGATCGACCGTCACATGTAGTTCACCAACCGCACCCTCCGCACCCATCTTGTAGACATGGGTTCCGGCGAAGCTTCCCGTCGGCACCATGTTCATGATCTTCGTCAGCACCATGTCGGTGTGGCGGATGTCCGGCACGCTCATGGTGATGGGGCCCAAGCCCCTGATCTGGTGCTCGGCCGGAACCGGGCTCTGGTCCCAGCTGTGGGCCTCTCCCGCATTGTCGGCGACGAGTGCGAGGCGCTGGCCCTCGGGGTCCTCGAAGGCAAGCGTCAGCCAGCTGCCCTGCTCGGCGATCTTCTCCTGGCGGACACCCATCATGGTGAAGCGGTGCTGCCACCACTTGAGCGACTCCTCATTCGCCACGCGGAAGCCGGTGCGGCTCACCGAATGCGTGCCACGCCGCTCACGCCCCGTGGGCCAGTCGAAGAAGGTGATGTCAGTCCCCGGCGAGCCGATGCCATCGGCATAGAACAGGTGATAGGCTGAGGTATCGTCCTGGTTCACCGTCTTCTTGACGAGGCGCAGGCCCAGCGTCTGGGTATAGAACTTGTGGTTCCCCGGCGCATCGGCGGTGACGGCGGTGAGGTGGTGGAAGCCCTTGAGGTTCATGGGGAAAGGTCTCTCTGGTTGGAGAGCGGCATATCGGGGTTTCGCGGGGGGATTTCAATAGTAATCGGGGAGGTTACGGAAACCATTAGTCCGTCACCCGCCCTGAATTCGCGGCAGCAGATAGATCTCCGCGCCCTCGGGCAGTGCTGTCTCCCAGCTGTCCCTGTAGATCCGGCCGTCGATCGACACCGCAACCCCACGCGCGATGTGGGGGGCCATGCCGGGGTAGTTTTCCTCGAGCTTGCGGAACAGCTCGCGGATGGTTTTCGCCTCGATCGAAACGACGGGCGCCCCGTCCGCTGCCGGACGGAGCGCCCCCCAGAGGTGTATCTCGGCCAAATCAGGCCTTCTTTGCCGTCTCGAGCGCCTTGAGGACGCGCGGCGGCGACATCGGGACATGCGTCATGCGGACGCCGAAGGCGTTCGACATGGCGTTGGCGATGGCGGCGATGGGCGGCACGATCGAGGTTTCGCCAACGCCGCGCACGCCATAGGGGTGGTTGGGGTTGGGGATCTCGAGGATCTGCGTGTCGATCATCGGAAGGTCGGAGCACACCGGGATGCGGTAGTCGAGGAAGCCCGGATTCTGGAGCCGCCCGTCCTTGCCGTAGATGTACTCCTCGTTCAGCGCCCAGCCGATGCCCTGTGCTGCACCGCCCTGGTACTGGCCTTCCACATAGGTCGGATGCACGGCCTTGCCGGCATCCTGGATGACCGTGTAGCGCACGACGCGGCTGCGGCCCGTCTCCGGGTCAACCTCGACGTCGCAGATGTGGGTGGCAAACGACACGCCCGCACCGTCAGCGACGATTTCGGCATGGCCCGCCACCGGTCCGCCGGTGTTGCCGGCCGCCGCCGCGATCTCCTTCAAGGAGAGCGGAGCGAGGTTGCCGTACTTGGACCCTTGAGCCTTGGCCTGGCCGTTCTCCCAGACCACATCCTCGACGGGGATTTCCCACATCTTGGCCGCACGCTCCTTCAGCACCTCGATGGTGTTGCGGGCGGCGAAGATGCCCGCCATCGAGGAGGAGAAGGTGCCGCGGCTGCCGTCGGTCATGTCATTGTGGCCGAGCGAGCTGGTGTCGGCCACCGTGCACTTCACCTGGCCGTAGGGGATGCCCAGTTCCTCCGCCACGCAGAGTGCCAAGGAGGCGCGCGAGCCACCCACGTCCACCGTACCGACCGTCAGCGTAACCGAGCCGTCAGGCCCGACGTTGATGTCGGTGCAGGTCTGGCCGCCGAAGTTGAACCAGAAGCCGCAGGCATAGCCGCGGCCCTGGTTCTTGCCGAGGGGCGCCTTCATGTGCGGGTGCTTCTTGGCCGCCTCGAGCGTCGGGCCGATGCCGATGGGCCCGTAGATCGGGCCATAGGACGAGCGCGTACCCTGCTTCGCCGCGTTCTGGATGCGAACCTCCAGCGGGTCCTTGCCGATGGTCTTGGCGAGCTCGTCAACGACGCTCTCGACCGCGAAGGCCGCCATGGGGGCCGACGGTGCGCGGTAGGCCGCCGACTTCGGGCGGTTCACCAGCACCTCGTAGCCACGGGTCTTGACGTTCTTGAGGTCATAGCAGGCAAACGACGTCATGGCGCCGAGCTCACCCCACATCGAGAGATAGGGGCCCGAGGCATAGCGGAGTTCCGCCTTGCCTGCGGTGATGGTGCCGTCCTTCTTGATGCCGATCTTGACGTCGATCGAGGTGGCGCTGGTGGGGCCGGAGGCGCGGAACACCTCTTCGCGCGTCATCACGATCTTGACCGGGCGGTTGGCCTTGCGCGACAGCGCGAGCGCCACCGGCTCCACCCACACATGGGTCTTGCCGCCGAAGCCGCCGCCGATCTCGGAAGAGGTGACGCGGAGCTTCGAGACGTCCATCCCTAAGAGCATGGCGCAGTGGTTGCGGTAGACGAAGTGGCCCTGGGTGCAGACCCAGAGTTCGCCCGTGCCATCGGGCGAGACGGAGGCGACGCAGGCATGGGGCTCGATATAGCCCTGGTGCGTCTGCTCGGTCTTGAAGTTGCGCTCGATGACGAAATCGGCGTCCTTGAAGCCGGCCTCGACGTCGCCATGGCCGAATTCGGTGACCTTGGCGATGTTGGAGGCCTTCTTGGGCTTGGGCTCCACACCCTCGGTGAAGCAGTTGGCGTGCAGCACGGGGGCCGACGCCTTCACCGCCTCATCGACGTCGGTGACGTGCGGCAGCACCTCATAGTCGACCTTGATGAGCTTCAGGGCCTTCTTGGCGGTCTCCATGTCGGTGGCGGCGACGGCGGCCACCGCGTGGCCGTCATAGAACACCTTGGTGCGGGCCATGCAGTTGTCGAGGATGTCGAACATGCCCTGGTCGCCCCCGGTGAGATCGGGGAGATCGGTGGCGGTCAGCACCGCCTTCACGCCCGCCAGCTTCTCGGCCTTGGACGTGTCGATCTTCTTGATCTTCGCATGGGCATGCGGCGAGCGCAGGACCAGCCCCACGAGCTGGCCCGGCATGTTGTGGTCCGCACCATATTTGGCGCGGCCCGTGACCTTGTCGATGCCGTCGGGGCGCAGGGGGCGCGTGCCGACGGACTTGAAGGACTTACCCGTATAGGAGGCGTCGAGCGGCATGGTCAGGCTCCTCTCATCACTTTGGCGGCGTCCTGGACGGCGCGCACGATCTTGTCATAACCGGTGCAGCGGCAGAGATTGCCGGCCAGACCGAAGCGGATTTCCTCTTCCGAGGGATCCGGGTTCTTTTCCAGGAGCGCCTTGGCGGCGATCAGGAAGCCCGGGGTGCACACGCCGCACTGCAGGGCGGCGTGCTCGATGAACTTGGTCTGCAGCGGGTGGAGTTCCGCGCCATTGGCCATGCCCTCGACCGTTTCGACCTCGCGGCCTTCGGCCTCGACGCCGAGGACGAGGCAGGCGCAGACGAGGCGGCCGTCGACCTGCACGGAGCAGGCCCCGCAGTCGCCCGTGCCGCAGCCTTCCTTGGCGCCGGT
>JADCDC010000410.1 GCA_020252385.1 Aestuariivirga sp. | reverse complement strand
TGCTCGAACCAGTAGTAGACGAGCCGGCGCTCCATGCCCTTCTGGATCACGGCGCGGTTGACGGTCAGGCTGCGCGGAGCCTCGCCGCCGAGGGCCACGGGCCTGCGCGACCAGTGCGATACCTCCCATCCGCCTGCGGGCAGGCAGACGGCGGGCGAGTGCACGCCGCTTTTGCCTCCCGTCTGTGCGTTGTAGAAGGTGAGGAGCAGGTCGATGCTCTGCGATCCCTGCGCAAAACTGGCATTGAGGTGATCGTCGGCGCCGAGTGTGCGAA
Source organism: Aestuariivirga sp. (assembly GCA_020252385.1). Lineage (GTDB taxonomy): Bacteria > Pseudomonadota > Alphaproteobacteria > Rhizobiales > Aestuariivirgaceae > Aestuariivirga. Next base: position 3,318 of record JADCDC010000410.1, on the reverse strand, counting down.
GCGTTGCGGCATCGAGCGGCGCTTCACTGCCGCGCCAGCCGCCGATCTCCATGGGAAGGACGGCGAAGCTCCTGCGCTCGACAGGCGCGCTGGTGGCGCCGGGCTGCGCCAGCCACAGCATGCCGGACAGGCACACCATGATCGAGGCGGCGGCGAGCGCCGGACTGGCGCGCAACTCCCGCAGCCGTCCAAGCGGACGCCACAGCCCGTCAAGCGAGAGGTCGAGCACGGCGGAAGGGCGCGTTTCCGCAGCCACCGTTTTCTGCAGCAGCACGGCCACGCCATAGAGAATTGCGGTCGCGCTCATGAACACGACCCAGCCCTCGAAGAAGTGAAGGAAGCCCTCCGCCTGCGCGATGCCGAAGCGGTTGACGAGCACGCCGATGACGCCGATGCGGAAGGAATTCATCAGGATCGCGATCGGAACGGCGGCGAGGAAGATCACGGCGCGGTGCCAGTTCGGCCCGACGTAGAGGAGGGCGACGAGCCAGCCGAAGCTCAGCATGGGAAAGAGATAGGTCAGCCCGCTGCACGCCTCGGCCACCTGCAGCTGATAGGTCCCGAGGTCGATGATGTTGCCGTCGAGAAGTACGGGAATTCCGAGCGCGTCGATGAGCCCCACGCCGATCCGCGAGGAAATGCCCTGAAGTGCGGTCGAGACATGGAGGTAGAGGAAGTGCGGCAGCGGCAGCATGAAGACGAGGTGCACCCAGCCGGGCCAGAAGCGCAGGCCCTGCTTGGTGCCCGCGAGGACGAGGATGAAGCCGCCGATCAGGAGGATGAAGCCGTAGGTGGCGATGTCAGGGATCTGTGCGGCGTTGCCGAGCAGGCCGAGGAGGAGACCCGCCAGCACCAGTACGAGGCCTGGCGCGCGGCTTGCGCCATCCGCGAGCGGTGGGTGCCGCTGCAACTCGCGCAGCGCCATGAAGATGGTGATGAGCGGCACCAGCGGGCCATAGCTGTATTCGGGCCGTTGCCAGGCAAGCCCGAGGGAGGCCAGCGCGTGGCCGTAAAGGGCCGCCACGCCGGCCACGGCAAGGATCAGCCACGGCCATGCCGGGAACGGCGTGGACACGCTGGCTGCCAAGCGTGGCAGCACGGCTCTTTCTGTATGGACAGTCATCACGCAGCACTGGCAGCAATATCCATGCCAGCAATGGCATCTATCCTTGCCGCTGCGTCATCAATGACTTGCGCCGTCAGTTCGGCGATGCAAAGCGCGAAGTCCGCAACGGGCCTCGCAAAATGCGAACGAATGCGCTTTCAGCGCAACCGGAAGACGCGCGGGGGCGGGATGTCCGCCCTCCGCGCGTGCCGCTTAGTCCTTGTTCTTGAGCGCGTAGACGTAGGTCTTGGAGATCCCGAGCTCCGCAGCCAGGGTGTCCGCCGTCTTGCCCTTGCGCGCACCGGCGATCACCGCCCGCTTCAGCTTCGCGACGTCCGCGGCGGAGCGGCGCGCCGCCTTGCGTGGCGGCTTCTTCGCGGGCTGCTTCCGGGGCTTCACCGATTTCACCGCAATGACCTTCTTGGACTTGCGGTTGGTCGCTGAAACGCCGGCGCCTGCCTTCTTCCTGGCCTTCTTCGCCATGGCGATCTGGGTCCGGCTCAGAGCGGACGCAGCTGGTCGGCCGACTGCTTGCCGGTCCGGCGGTCCGACACCAGCTCGTAGGACAGGGCCTGATTCTCCTTGAGGTCCCTCATGCCAGCGCGTTCGACGGCGCTGATGTGCACGAAGACGTCCTTGCTTCCGTCATCCGGCTGGATGAAGCCGTAGCCCTTGGTGGCGTTGAACCACTTCACTTTGCCTGTCGCCAAGTTCAGTACTCTCTCTCGATGTCTTGTTCACCATCCCCATGATGGCTGGCGGGATCAAAGCAGGCGAAGTGAATCAAAGTCAACCCGCGATCAATTGAGAAAGTCGACGGATTTTGCATCCCCTCCGCTCACGAAATCCACGGCGGAAGTTCGAATGGCTGTTCAATAAAGGGTTCCGGCGCGATCAGTGCCGCCGGCTCGCCGGGGCCGCGCAGCTGGTAGAACAGGTGGGGGAGCCCCAGGGAGGGGTCCTGCGTGGCGTCCGGATAGGGCACTGCCGCCTGCCAGGCCGGATGGTAGCGAATCATGCCGGCGACACTGCGGTAGGGAATGTCCATCAGCGCCTTGGCGATCCGCCGGTTGATCTCGACGTCGCCCGGCTCGCCCACGCCTCCCGCCACCGCCGCCGCGATCGCATAGTGGTGGAGCGAGCAATAGGGCTGGCAGCCGATCTCGGGCGTTGCCTGGGGCCCGAACCGGCTGCGGTAGTCGGCCGAGAACCTGCGGCCGAGCTCGTCGCGGGGCAGGCCGATCACGGTGCAGGTGATGACGCCCCGCGCGCGCTCGCCCGTGATCTCGGAGAACACCCGGTGCAGCGCGCCATATTGCAGGTAGAGCAGCGAGTTGAGCGGCCGCTCCATGAATTGCAGGTGGAACCTCGCCAGGTCGCCGGCGTGGAAATGCGTCATGGCGAGCACCGCCGGGTCATGCGTCCTGATGCCGTCGAGGACGTCGCACCAGTCGCTGTTGACGGGGTGGATGCGCGGCGGGTGGGGAAGCTCCCAGCCGAACTTGGCGGCGGCCCCCGCCATCGCATTGGCGATGACGATGCTGTAGGGCTTCGGCCCCGACAGGATGGCGACGCGCCTGTTGCGCGGCCGCCAGCGTCCGCTGTCGCGCAGCCAGGAAAGGAACTTGATGAAGCCCTGGCCATACCAGTACTCCGCAGGGTCGCTCATGAAGCAGCCGAAATAGCGGTGCGGGTCGCTGGCGATGGTGTCGTGGTGCTGCACCAGCGTGTTGTGGTGCATGTAGATGATGCCGGCGTCGGCGATCGGCTCGTACTCGGCGTTCTGCGGCCCGATGTTGTAGCCGTTGATGATCGCCGACACGCGGTGCCTGGCGATCAGCTGGCGCGCGGCGCGCACCACCTCGCCTGCCGTCTGGTTGCCGGTGTCGATGAACACCGCTTCGAGCGGGCGGCCCAGGATGCCGCCCCTGGCGTTCACCTCCTCGATCGCCATGCTGAGGCCGTTGCGGAACTCCCTGCCATCGTTTGCAGAGGAGCCGGTGAGCGGAACCATGCTGCCGATCCTGATCGGGGCGAGGCTTGGCATGCTCAGGTCGCCTCCTCCATCAGCTCGGGCTCGAACAGCAGGTTGTGCATGACGACCCGGAGCGAGGGCGGGCTCACCGGCTTGATGAGCAGCGGAAAGCCATGGGCCTTGATGCCGCCGATCACATCGGGTGCCGTGTCGGCGGTCATCACCAGGGCGGGGCAGG
>JADCDC010000041.1 GCA_020252385.1 Aestuariivirga sp. | reverse complement strand
GGTCGAGCTGGAAATCCTCCATCGCCGGATAGAGCACCTCCTCGACCGCGGGGTTCAGGCGGTGGATCTCGTCGATGAACAGGACGTCGCGCTCCTCGAGATTGGTGAGGAGGGCCGCCAGGTCTCCCGCCTTGGCGATGATCGGGCCCGAGGTGGCCTTGAAGTTGACGCCCAATTCGCGCGACATGATCTGGGCGAGCGTCGTCTTGCCGAGGCCCGGAGGCCCGGCGAACAGCACATGGTCCAGCGCCTCGCCCCGGGCCTTCGCCGCCTCGATGAAGATGCGGAGGTTCTGCTTGGCCTTGGACTGGCCGATGAACTCCTCGAGCTTCTGCGGGCGCAGATGGGTGTCGATCGCGTCTTCCGGAGTCTTCTCGCGCGCAATGACGGGATTGCTCATGTGAGCGCCAGCTCCTTCAGCGCGAGGCGGATCAGTTTCTCCGTGGGCTGATCATCACCGGCCTTGCGCATCGCGGCCGAGACCGCGGCACCCGCCTGGGCCTGCCCATAGCCGAGATTGACGAGGGCCGAGACGGCATCCGCCGCCGCGGTGGGGCGCGGCGCATCGAGTTCGGCGGCGAGCTTCGCCACCTCGGCGCCCATGGGTGCGAAGGCCGGGGTCTTGTCCTTGAGCTCCAGCACGATGCGCTCGGCCAGTTTCTTGCCAACGCCGTTGGCCCGGCCGATCATCGCCTTGTCCTGGAGCGCCACGGAATTGCCGATCTCCGCGGTCGACAGCGTGGAGAGGATGGCCAGCGCCACCTTGGTGCCGACACCCTGCACCTGCTGGAGGAGCCGGAACCACTCCCGCTCGCCCACCGTGGCGAAGCCGACGAGGCGGATCATGTCCTGGGAGACCAGCATTTCGGTGTGGATTTCGGCGAATTCGCCGGGGCCCGGCAGGGCCGAGAGGGTCTTCGACGAGCAGGCGACGTGATAGCCCACGCCATTGACGTCGATCACCAGCCAGTCGGCGCCCGTGGCATCGATCCGGCCCTTGAGCTTTGCAATCATCGGGCACCCTCTCGTGAGGATGTGCTAACGGCTGGCCGAGAACAAGTCAAGAACGCGCCAGCACGTCCGCCAGCCGCTGCGAGCCGCGGTAATGCGCGTGACAGATGGCCACCGCCAGCGCATCGGTCGAATCCGCGGTGCGCATCCTTGCCTTGGGAAGCAGGAGCTTCACCATGTGCTTCACCTGGTCCTTCTCGGCATGGCCCGCACCGACGACGGCCTTCTTGACCGTGTTCGGCGCATATTCGGCGACGGGGAGCTTCAGCATGGCGGGTGCGAGCATGAGGACACCCCGCGCCTGGCCGAGCTTCAGCGTGGCCCGCGCATCGGTGTTGACGAAGGTCTCCTCGACCGCCGCCTCGTCGGGCGCAAATTCGCGCAGAATGTCGACCAGCTGGGCATGGAGTTGGAGAAGGCGCTCCGCCAGCGACAGCTCGCCATCGGAATGGATCGAACCATCCGCCACATAGCTGAGCTTGGTGCCCTCCTGCGAGATGACGCCCCAGCCGGTGTTGCGCAGCCCCGGGTCGATGCCGATGATTCTCACCATCGCGGATGCTCACCTACTTCCCCCTCGCCCCCACGCATGTGGGGGAGAGGGAGGGGTGAGGGGGTCCCACCGCGGGGGAGATGCTTGAACGAGCCGACTCGTGGCCACCACCCCCTCACCCTGCCCTCTCCCCCACATGCGTGGGGGCGAGGAATGCGATTGGGTGTGGCTGAGAGGCGGTTCATTCGGCGTTGAGCCTCGCCATCACGTCCTCGGGGATGTCGGCGTTGGAGAAGACGACCTGCACGTCGTCGTCCTCGTCGAGCGCGTCGACGAGCTTCAACAGGGTTTCGGCCTTTTCCTGGTCGACCGGCGCCAGGGTCTGCGGCTTCCACACGACCTTGACGGAGGTGGCTTCGCCGAAGCCCTTCGCCAGGGCGGAGGAGACCTCGCCCAGCGACTCGAAGGCGCAGATGACGGTGTGGCCCGCTTCATCGGAGGTGACGTCATCGGCACCGGCATCGATCGCGGCTTCGAGCATCGCATCGGATGTGGCTTTGGCGGCGGGATAGACGATCTCGCCCACGCGCGCGAACATGAAGGCGACCGAGCCCGACTCGCCGAGGTTGCCGCCATATTTGGTGAACAGCGAGCGGACATTGGAGGCGGTGCGGTTGCGGTTGTCGGTCAGCGCCTCGACGATGACGGCGACACCACCCGGGCCATAGCCCTCATAGCGCACCGTGTCGTAGTTCTCGGCGTCCCCGCCCGTCGCCTTCTTGATCGCGCGCTCGATGTTGTCCTTGGGCAGGTTTTCGGCGCGGGCATTCTGGATGGCAAGGCGGAGGCGGGCATTGGCGTCGGGGTCAGGGAGGCCTGACTTGGCGGCGACCGTGATCTCACGCGAGAGCTTCGAGAAGATCTTGGACTTCACCGCGTCCTGCTTGCCCTTGCGGTGCATGATGTTCTTGAATTGCGAATGGCCGGCCATGGAGTCCTCGGAGGAGCGGTTTGTCGGGCCGCCTTATAGACAAGGGGCCGCCCCGGAAACAAGCCGCTTAACCCGCCCTTAAGTCTCGGGCCGCCAAGCTTTCCCCGTCAGTGGCGTGCCGGAGAACGGGAATGAAGGCGGGGCGGAACGGAATGGACGAACTTTGCTTTGCGGCGGAGGGGCTCTCCGGAACGGCGGCGGCGGCCTCGCTCAGGAAGCTCGGCTCGATCATGGAGCGCGCACCCTCAGGCCGGCTGTTCGGCGCCATCGCGACACTCTCCGACCTTTCGGCGCGCGCAGCCCTGGCGCTCGAGGACGGCAGCCGGGCCATGGACCGGGCCGCCGCCAGGGAAGCCACGGAACGCCTCGGGCAGGCTCTGGGCCATATGGACGGCCTCGCCGTTGAAGGCAGCAGCGCGTCGCCCGAACGGCGCGCCGCGCGCTAGAGCATGATCAACCCTGAACGCCCCTGAGGCGCTCGGACCGGCGCCTGAGCATTTCGACCGTGATGAGCAGTGCCGTCGAGATCAGCACCAGCACGGTTGCGGCTGCCGTGATGGTGGGCGAGATCATCTCGCGGATGCCTGAGAACATCTGGAGCGGCAGGGTGCGGTCCTCCGGACTGGCAAGGAACAGCACCACCACCACCTCGTCAAAGGAGGTGACGAAGGCGAAGAGTGCCCCTGAGATCATGCCGGGCAGGATGAGCGGCATGACCACCTTGAAGAACACCGTGTGGGGCGGCGCCCCGCAGGAGGCGCCCGCGCGCATCAGCGTCTTGTCGAAGCTCGAGAGCGTTGCCGTGACGGTGATGACGACGAAGGGCGTGGCGAGTGCCGTGTGCGCCAGGATGATGCCTAGGCGCGTTCCGGCGAGATCGAGCTGCGCATAGAACTTGAACATGCCGACGGCGGAGATGATGACGGGAACGATCATGGGCGAGATGAGGATCGCCATGATGGTGGCCTTGGCCGGAAAGTTGGAGCGCGCGAGGCCCAGGGCCGCGAGCGTGCCGAGTGCCGTCGCCAGTATCGTGGTGGCGATGGCCACGATGAAGCTCACCTTCACCGCGCCCGACCAGCGCGGATTGAAGAAGAAGTCCTCATACCATTTCAGCGAATAGCCCGGCATCGGATAGGTGAAGAAGCTTTCCGAATTGAAGGAGAGCGGCATCACCGCGATGATCGGAGAGATCAGGAACAGCAGCACCAGCGCCACGAAGACGCGGAGCGCGTAATAGGCCACCGTCTCGCCGCGGGTGTAGTAGGAGGGTACCGCCATGGCGCCTAACCGAGCTTCATGCGATCGATGCCGATCAGCTTGTTGTAGACGTAGTAGAGGATGAGCGTGGCGATGAGCAGGATGACGCCAAGTGCCGAGGCCTTGCCCCAGTTGTTCTCCGAATTGATGGCGCGCTCGATGAAGCCCGAAATCATCTGGTCGGTCGGCCCGCCGACGAGTGCGGGCGTGATGTAGTAGCCGAGGCAGAGGATGAAGGTGAGGAGGCAGCCCGCCGCCACACCCGGCAGGGTCTGCGGCATGTAGACCCTGAGGAAGCAGTAGAAGGGCGTTCCGCCCAGCGACTTCGCCGCGCGCATGTAGTTGGGCGAGATGGTCTTCATCACCGAATAGATCGGCAGCAGGGTGAAGGGCAGCTGGATGTGCGTCATCGCCACGATGGTGGCAAACCGCGTCTTGAACAGCTGCGGCTCGCCTTCGACGAGACCGAAGAGGTTCATCACCCATGTGATGCCGGTGAAGTTGAGGAGCTGGGTGAAGACGCCACCGTCCTGCATGAGGATCATCCAGGCCGTGGTGCGCACGAGGAGCGACGTCCAGAACGGCAGCAGCACGAAGATCATCAGGATCGAGGCGGTTCGCTGCGGCGATGTGGCGAGGAGATAGGCCACCGGATAGCCCAGAACCAGCGTCGTCAGCGTGACCAGGAGCGATATGCCGAGCGTGCGCAGCAGGATGTCGATGTAGATGGCGCGGTCTTCCGGGATGCGCTCGATCGAGCCGTCCGCCCCCTGGCGGAGGTCGAGCAAGGAGAGGATGTAGAAGGGCGTCCAGTCCGAGGAGGAGCGCTTGATGGTGGCCCAGGTGTCGGGCTCGCCCCAGACCTTGTCGATGGCGATCACGGCCTCCTTGTAGGGGCCCTGCTCGAGCGTGCCGATCTTGCGGCCGGTGGCGATGACCTTGGAGCGGATGCCCGACATCTCGTAATTCAGGCGCTTGCCGATCAGTGCTGTCTGCTTGTTCTCATGCGCCAGCTTCATGTCGGCGACGAAGGCGGCGAACACGTCCTCCGACGGCAGGTCCTTGCCGTCCCAGGCCTGCAGCGCCACGACGGTGCGCGGCATGTTGTCCGAGACGTCGGGATCGTAGACCGAATTGTAGAGCATCACCAGGATCGGCACCACGAAGGACAGCACGATGAAGGCGAAGAGGGGCAGGACGAGGCCTAAGGCCTTCAGCCGCTCGCGACGTTCGGCGCGGGCAAGCGCCGTCTTGAGCGGCGTGCCGTCGGCGGCGCGCATCACGCCATCGTCAGGAAGTGCTTGGGCCATGGCCATGGAGCTTGTCCCCGGATGCGGAAGACAGAAAGGCCGGGGAGGAGGAAGCCCCCTCCCCG
>JADCDC010000409.1 GCA_020252385.1 Aestuariivirga sp. | reverse complement strand
GGCCAGTCCAGCCGGCAGATTGCCGAGGCGCTGTCGGTGAGCCAGCGGACGGTCGAGGCGCACCGCGCCAACATCCTGCAGAAGCTGGAGATCGCCAACACCGCCTCGCTGGTCCGCCTCGCCGTGCTGGCGGGGATGGAATCCCCGCACGCCGCGTGATCGTCAGATAAAGCCGGGGTCGAGGCTGCCGAGGAAGAACAGGCAGGCGATGGCCCGGCGCATGTCGCGGTCCATGACGGCCTCGTGCTGGCGTGTGCAGGCCGAAACAAGGCTCGGGACATCGCCAATCATCTGCTGGAGCACTGCGCAGAGCTGGCTTCCCATGGCTGCTCCGCCGTCAGCGCCGGGCTTTGCCAGCGCCTGGGCCAGCGTCCGCCGGACCAGCACGAAGCGCCGCAAATTCTCGATTGAGTCGAGGAGGGCCGTTCCGTCCTCCGGGGTCTGGCTGATTCGGTAGCGCCGGGCGGCATCCTCGACCTCGTCGAGAGCCAGGCTGATCGGCATGCGCGGATCATTCGTCGGCACATCGAAGATCGTGGCGCCGGACACTGCACTGAACGCTATACTCATGGAACCTCATCAACAACTCACACAACTGACGAGTCTCAAGCTAGCGCATGGGCGTGGCGGGCGTGATTGGCAACACCCGCAGCACGATTCGTGAAAACACTGCAAAAAGAAAACTGCCTTACATTTTGCGGGAATGGGCGGAGCCGGCACAGGGTGGGGGCTGTGCCGGCTCCTGAGGCCCGGTCCGGTTGGGATTGTTGCGGGGACGCCGACCGGGCCCTGTTCCGTCCGTTTCAGCGCGTCAGGGATCTTCCGGCGCGCCGGCTCCTCCTGCCGTCACGGCGGAGACCGTGACGCCCTCCTGGCTGAGCGATACCCATTCGCGCGGATCGCGGGCCGACTGGCGCTTGAGGAAGGCATAGTCCGTCTCGCTCCAGCGCCTGATCTCGTTGCGCCGGTTGTCGAGCACGAAGTCGCCGTCCTCCGTCCTCAGGGTGAGCACCGCATGCCCCTCGTTGCGCTCGTCCAGCACCACGGTGATGAGCAGCGCCGAGCGTGCGATGCCGAGCTTCTCGAGGTAGCGCTTCTTCATCAGCACATAGTCCTCGCAGTCACCGGCGTCGGAGGGGTAGTCCCAGTGCTCCTCGGCGCCATAGAGCTCGGCGTCGCTCACCGGCTTGATCCTGGCGTTCACATAGCTGTTGAGCTGATAGACCTGCCGCCAGCGGTCGGCGGACAGGAAGGCCCGGCGCGGGCTCCAGCCGGAGGGGCGGCAGTCGGCCGGGTTGCGCACACAGAACCTGACGAAGCCCACGGGCGGCAGCGTCTTGCCATAGGAGGGCGCGAAGTGCCGGGCTTGTTCTGCCTCGCCATTCTGCGGGAAGCTGGCGGCGGCGGCCGCGTCGAGCCCGAACAGGCTGAGCGCTGCGGCCACCCCCGCCGCGGTCGAGATCCTCATGTGACGCCCCATCTCTTGCCTCATGGTGCGGAGACTAGCCGCCGAGCCTTTGAGATCCTGTTCAGCCGGGCCAGCAAATGCCGGGTTTCCAGGTAGGGAAGGATTCACCACTCAGGCCCGGCGGAAGAGGTCCCGCAATGGGGGTTGATTAATGGGGGAGCCCCTGTTAGACACCGCGCCACCAACGATATGGCGTGCGGCCATGGCGGAATTGGTAGACGCACTAGCTTGAGGTGCTAGCGGGTAACACCGTGGAGGTTCGAGTCCTCTTGGCCGCACCATTCGTTCCCAGCAACATCTTGAGATTGTTTGGTTTTTCGACGAGAATCAGATTCCGATCACCACGATGGTGGCCAGATGTGATTGCCGCGTGGTGAGATGATGTTGCTGTGGAACCTTGTCGATCTCCAGCGCCAGAAGTGGGAGCGCAGGGACGTGCTCGCCCTGGGCAAGCACACGCCTGTAAAGCTAGTCAACAATTGCGCCAGCACGGGTACATAGGAATGACCCCGTGGAAATGACTCCGCAGGAGTTGCCGCTGCACTGGCAAGCAAGCAGTTCTCCTCTGTTGGAGCAAATGAATTGGCCATGACGCGCAGCAGGTCCGCCGTATTGATTGGCGCAGCCACCTCCGCCGGCGACTGATGACCCCGATTTCTTTCCCGACGCTCGCTGTGGCCGAAGCCCATCAGTCCAATGCGGGGACTTCTTTGCCTTCATGCTTCTGATCAAGGACGAAGGCACCTTTTCGTCAAGAAAAGAAAAACTGTTATAGTTCTTCGTGTAGTTCCTGTATCCGGCCGGATCCCGCTTCTTGAACTGGCCCCAGGTCTCGCCAGGTCTTGCATGACCGTTGGCTTTCTCCTTTGCGCGCTTCTTGTTGTGACTGTGTCCTTCTACACAGGCATCGTGCCCATCGTGTGTGGTCACTTCGCAATGCTGGCCATTCTTCTTGGCTTTATCCGCTTGAACGCTGGACGTGGCAGAAGCCAAAGCAGCGCCGAGGAGCAATATGCTGAGGACCCGAAGATAGTGCACAACTTGCTCCCCCGTTTTTCGATAGGAGTGAGATTACGCCATTCGTTTGGCGAATATCCATTAAAATAGCTCCTTTGACTGCGAATGCAGGAGGCTTTGGCATCAATCTGAAAATCAGAGCACCAGCTTACGGGAAGCATAACTTTGCCTTCGCCGATGGAATGGCAAACTGCTGACGCGTTCAGCCCGGCAGCACGCAGCGGTATTTCTTGCGTCCCTCGTCGTTGGTGTACCACCTGGCCACGGCCTTGCCTTTGCAGCGCGTCTCGATTCCGGGTGCGGGGGCCTCGCCGGCCGTCTCGGCGCTCGTTTGGGCGGCAGGCTTCGGCTCAAGCTCGGCGGCCGGTGCTGGTTCCGCCTTCACCGCCTCGGCTGCCGGCGATGCGTCTTTCACGGGTTTCTCGGCTGCGGCCGTCACCTGATCGGGCGGCGGCGCGATGGCGGGAGCGGGCTCTGCCACCGCGGCCTGGGCAGGTGCCGTTGGATCGGGTGGGGGTGCTGCCGCAGGGGCGATGCGCTGGCCTTCATCGCCATCGATGCGGTCGAGCACGGCCACCACCTCCGGCCTCGTCGATGCGCCCGCGGGCACGATCCGAACGGTGCCGGCGGCCGTGTCGCGTTCGATCACCACGGCGCATTGAACCTTCTGGACTTCGGTGGTTGCAGCACTGTGCTGGACCGGGCTGATGCACTGCGCACCCAAAAGCACGACGATTTCGATGAGCTTCATCGAAGGATCCCCCTTTTTTATCGCCGTCGTGCTGTCCAGAGACAGGAGAAAGGGGACTGAAGCATGTCGCTCCCGCGCAAAGAATGAGGCGGGGGCCGCGCGCAATTGTGTCAGTGTGCCAAGGTGCTCACATCAATGGCCGGAAGCGGATCACTCGCTCCACTTCTCCGGGTGTTCATGCGCGTGCAACCAACGTGCGAAGCGTCAGTTCAGCCTGCCGCCTGCCAGCCAGCGGGCGCAATCCGCCCCCAGCTCCTTCACCGCGCGCTGCTCATAGGCATCGGACTGCGCCTTGCTTAGCTCATCCTTCCAGCGGCCGTTGGTGCCCTTGTTGATGAAGCTCGTGGCTCCGCCTTCCCACAGGATGCCGCCCAGCGGTGCGACCTGTTCGGCATGGCTCTTCATGTAGTCGAAGGTGCAGTGATGGACGATGGTCTCGAATGTGGCCGCATCCGGCTTGATGCCGAGGTGGTCCGCCACCTCGCGCACCGAGCCCGCAAGATCGCGCTTCATGTCGGCGAAATGCATCAGCTTGACGTTCGGCAGGTCGCGCACTGCCCACCAGCTGCGCACATTCTCCCAGTAGGACCAGAAGGGATAGCCGTCGCGCTCGAACCACTGCGTGAAGAACTCCAGCGCCGTGGGCGGCGGCGGATCGATCGGCGGGCCCACGCGGCCCGGCGTGTTGTTCAGTGCCCCGTACCAGATCTCGTTGGCCTTGGCATAATGATTGTAGAGGCTCCAGACCATGTCGCGCCCGTCGCGCGCCACATAGACGTAGCGGGCCTTGGGCGAGAACACCAAAGCATCGACCGGCAGGTGCGTCTTGACGAAGCGGCGGTGCGTCTGCTCCTCGAGTGCGGCGAGCGCTTCGGGTGGCATGATGCGCAGGTCCAGCCAGGGGGAGAGCTTGGACACCTCGATCCCCTCCGCACCATCGAAGATCAGCTGCGCGATGATCTGCTGCATCCAGGTCGTGCCGGATTTGGCATAGCTTGCGATCACGACGTCGCCGTCGCGGAAACGGAAACGGTCCCACGCCGTCGAGTCCATGTGGTGGTTGTGGATGTCGCGGGTTTTCATGGGCATGGACGGAGAGGAGGTCATGGTGTGTTCAGCTCCCTATTCTGCTTTTCTATGTAACGCGCCGGTCTTCCGGCGGGCTGCCGACGGACCATCCTCGGCCACTCTGCCAAGCGGCTCAAGTCAAATTTGTTCCTGTCGTAACTTGGCGCGCGGCCAGAACGAGCTTGTGGAGGCCCGCTCTCCGGCCTAGCTTGGCCCGGCGGCCGGAAACGCCCGTGAGCCGTCAGGCGACAAAACAAGGGAGAGCAGCCATGCCGAAATATCTTCTCAAGGCCAGTTACACGGGCGAAGGCACAAGGGGGCTGATGAAGGAAGGCGGAACGGCGCGCCGTGCCGCCGTCGACAAGCTGATCACCTCGCGCGGCGGCAAGATGGAGACCTTCTATTACACCTTCGGCGACAGCGACGCGATCGTGATCTTCGATGCGCCCAGCAACACCGTCGCAGCGGCTGGGTCGCTCATTGCCAATTCCACCGGCCTCGTCAGCGTGACGATCACGCCGCTCCTCACCGTGGAGGAGGTCGATGCGGCAAGCAAGATGACCGGCCAGTACAGGGCGCCCGGCCAGTAAGACGAGATCAGGCGGCATGACGGTCAGTCCGTCAGCCGCCTGTCACTGTCGCAGCACCTGGCCGCATGCCGCGCGGGAGCGGGCTTAACGGCGGATGCAGTTGCGGTAGGCGTAGTTGTAATAGGTCTGCCAGCGGCCGCTGCCGGTCACGAGGCCAGCGCCACCGCCGATCAATGCGCCGCGCGCGGCGTTGCGGCCGGTGTTGCGGCGGCTCTGGCTCGCCACCGCTCCGATGGCGGCGCCGCCAGCCGCACCCGCGGCCGTCCGGCCCCGTGTGTGCCGGTCCGCCCAGCGGCGGGCCTCGGCGGAACACTGCCGGCTGCGCTCCGCCGATACGGTACGGGCCTCCGCACCGCGGATGTAGTCCGGTGTGGGAAGCGCCAGCGCGGCGAGGAAAATGAGGGAAAGCACAGC
>JADCDC010000408.1 GCA_020252385.1 Aestuariivirga sp. | reverse complement strand
CTACGAGGGCAAGCCCGCGACCGCCGACATCACCAGCCCGACCGGCGAGAAGACCAACTCCGCCGGCGACGTGCGCGACGGCGGTTCCTACGAGGAGCGCTTCTCGCAGGTGGCGGTGTGGAACAACCTGATGGATCAGGCCGAGTTCCTCTTCGCCAAGTGGAACGAGTTCAACGCCGCCTGAGGCTTGACACTCACGCAACGGGCAGGGTGGCGGCATCAGCCGCCGCCCTGACCAGCGATCTGACATGGAGCCGCCGCTCCAACGGGAACACGACATGGCCTCCCTGCCGACCGCCGACACGCAGAGCAGTAACAAGACATCGCTGCTGATGACCTATCTCCAGGTCACGCCGCTTACCGTGGTGCTCACCTTTTTCTTCCTCATTCCCGTCGCCCTCGTGGTGGCGGTGAGCTTCTTCCGCTATCAGATGCTCGTTGGCCTGGTGCCGGACTTCGTGCTGACCAACTACATCGACCTCATCAAGAACCCCACGACCTGGACGCTCTATCTCTCGACGCTCAAGTTCACGCTGATCGTCCTCGTCATCACCTTCGTCCTGGGCTTCTGGATTGCCTATTTCCTGGTGTTCCACGTCCGCAACCTGCTGGTGGCCATCGGGCTGTTCCTGATCTGCACCGTGCCGTTCTGGACCTCCAACATCATCAGGATGATTTCCTGGCGGCCGGTGCTGGGCAAGGAGGGGCTGATCAACAGCGCGCTGCTCAAGGCCGGCGCCATCGACCAGCCGATCGAGTGGCTGCTCTATTCCGATTTCTCCGTGGTGGTGGCCTATGTCCACCTCTTCACGCTGTTCATGATCGTGCCGATCTTCAATTCCATGGCGCGCATCGACAAGTCGCTGCTGGAAGCCGCCGTCGACGCCGGGGCGAGCCGCTGGGGTGTCGTCTGGAACGTCGTGCTTCCCCTGTCCAAGACGGGGATCGCGCTCGGCGCGCTGTTCGTGGTGACGCTGGTGATGGGTGACTTCTTCGTGGTCACCGTGATGAGCGGGGGCCTCTCGGGCTCGGCGACGTCCGGCATCTTCAACGATCTCCAGTTCCTGAACTATCCGCGCGCGGCGGCCAATGCCGTGATCCTTCTCATCATCGTGCTGCTGATCGCCGCCGCCATCTTCCGGGTGGTGGACGTGCGCAAGGAGCTCGTGAGGTAAGCCATGTCGTCTTCTCCTTCATATGGCCCACGGCCCTGGACCTTCTACGTCCTCGCGGCGCTGTTCACGCTGTTCGTCATCTTCCTCTACGGACCGATGATCGGAGTGCTGATCCTGTCCTTCCAGGGGCCCTCGGCGTCGCTCGTCTTCCCGCTGCGCGACCCCTCGCTGATGTGGTTCGACGAGCTGTTCAACCCGCGCCGCACGGGCGACGTGGTGGGCGCCTTCTACCGCTCGCTGCCGCTGGCCGGGATCGTGATGCTGCTGACCGTGCTGGTCTCGGTGACGGCAGGCTTCGCCTTCCGCCGCCGCTTCTGGGGGTCGACCGCGATCTTCTATACGGCGATCGCCAGCCTGATCGTGCCGGGCCTCGTGCTGTCGATCGGCATCCTGGTGACCTTCCGCTATCTCGGCCAGTCGGCGAGCTGGTACACCTCGGGGCTCGGCGCGCATCTCTCCTGGTCGCTGCCCTTCGGCCTCCTCATCATGTTCGCCGTGCTGGGCCGCCTCAATCCGTCCTATGAGGAGGCGGCCTATGACCTCGGCGCCACCAAGTGGCAGACGGTGAAGGAGGTTGTCGTGCCGATCGTGTTCCCCGGCATGATCGCGGTGGCGCTGTTCGGCTTCACGCTGTCCTATGACGAGTTCCCGCGCAGCTGGCTCACCGTCGGCTCGAAGAACACGTTGCCGCTGGAAATCTGGACCATGACGACCAACGTCACCTCGCCGGCGCTCTATGCGCTGGGCACGGTCACCACGGTCGTTTCCTTCATCGTGATCGCCATTGCGCTCTCGTCGATCATTCTCATTCAACGCAAACGGTCATCCTGACATGAACAAGACTGCCACCAAGACAGAGTCTGGTGAAATCCGCCTCGTCAACGTGTCGAAGAAGTTCGGCCCCAGCTATGCCGTGCAGAACATCAACCTGACGATCCCGCACGGGTCCTACTGCTGTCTCCTCGGGCCTTCCGGCTGCGGCAAGACCACCATCCTGCGGATGATCGCGGGCCACGAGACGCCGAGCTCGGGCGAGATCTTCATCGGCGACCAGATGGTCGTCGGCAAGAGCCCGGTCGAACGCGGCACGGCGATGATGTTCCAGTCCTATGCGCTGTTCCCGCATCTCACCATCCTCGACAACGTCGCCTTCTATCTGAAGATGCGTGGCGTGGGCCGCGACGAGCGCCGTCAGCGGGCGGAAGAGATGCTCCGCCGCGTTCAGCTCCACCACCTGAAGGACCGCATGCCGGCGCAGCTGTCGGGCGGCCAGCAGCAGCGCGTAGCGCTTGCCCGCTCGCTGATCACCAATCCGCGCGTTCTCCTGCTGGACGAGCCGCTCTCGGCGCTCGACGAGTTCCTGAGGCTCAAGATGCGTGGCGAGCTGAAGAGCCTGCAGCATGAGCTGGGCATCACCTTCGTGCATGTGACGCACACCCAGCCCGAGGCGATCGCGCTCGCCGACATGGTGGTGGTGATGGACACCGGGCGCATCGACCAGGCGGATTCCGCCAAGGAGATCTTCAACAGCCCGCGCACGCCCTATGTGGCGCGATTCATGGGCGGGCAGAACGTGCTGACTGGCACCGTGTCGCAGATCTCCGACAAGGTGGTGTACATCGGCCATGCCGGCGGAGGGACCTTCGAGGCGACCCGTACGGACATGCCGGCGGAGCAGGGAAAGCCCATCTCCATCGCGGTGCGCCGTGACCGCATCAGGCTTCGCCGCGGCAGTGGTGCTTCGGGCGTGAACCAGATTTCCGGCGTCGTCGAGGCGACCGAGTACCAGGGCAGCTTCGTCAAGGTCACGATCGATGTCGGCGGCGACGTGTTCGTCGCCAATGTCTCGGATGCGGATTACTTCGCCGAGCCCGTCGATCGTGGCGATGCCGTCACCGCCCAGTGGGCCGCCGCCGATGTTCATCTGCTGTCCAAGCTCGACACCGGCGCTGCGGGCGATCCCTACGCCAACGCCACGCACTGAGCGGCGCGGAACGGACAGGACGTAATCTGGGGACGCTCCGAAGGGGCGGCCGCAAGGGGAAGGCTGGACGTGACACGCATCGAAGACATCGCTGACCGGACCGGTGCGGGCATGGCACTCGCCTACCGCTCGGGAGAGACCACGCCTTCGGCACTCGTCGACGTTCTGCTCGACAGGATCGAGGCGGCCCGCGCCGACAACATCTTCATCACCGTGACGGCGGAGCGCGCCAGGGCCGAGGCGAAGGCGGCGACCGAGCGCTACCGCGCCGGACGGCCCCTCTCGGCGTTGGACGGCGTGCCGGTCGCCTGGAAGGACCTGATCGACATCAAGGGTGCGCCCACCACCGCGGGTTCGCGCCATTTCGGAAGCGGCCCGGTGAAGACGGCGGACCAGGCTTCCGCGGCCAATGCCGCGGCGGCCGGCATGGTCACCATGGGCAAGCTCAACATGACGGAGATGGCCTATTCCGGCCTCGGCCTCAACCCGCATTACGGCACGGCCCTCAACCCTCATAACCGGAAGGTGCCGCATTCGCCGGGGGGCTCCTCCTCGGGAAGCGGCGCGGCGGTTGCGGCAAGGCTCGTGCCCTGCGCCATCGGCACGGACACGGGCGGATCGGTGCGCATT
>JADCDC010000407.1 GCA_020252385.1 Aestuariivirga sp. | reverse complement strand
TGCAACGCTCGACGGCATTTCCGGTGGCCGCGCCGAGATCATGGCGGGCAGGGGCTCCTTCATCGAGAGCTTTCCGCTCTTTGGCTATGACCTTGGCGACTATGACGCGCTCTTCGCCGAGAAGCTCGATCTCCTCCTGAAGCTCCGCGACAATGACACCGTCTCCTGGCAGGGCCAGCTCCGCGCGCCGCTCGATCACGTCACCCTCTATCCGCGCCCGGAGCAGCAAAAGCTCCCCGTCTGGATCGCGGTCGGCGGCACGCCGCAGTCGGTGGTGCGCGCGGCCTCCCTCGGCCTTCCCATGGCGCTCGCCATCATCGGCGGGGATCCCAAGCGCTTCGCGCCCTTCTTCGATCTCTACCGCGAGGCCTGGTCACGCAGTCAGCGGAAGCCTGAGGACGTGAAGCTCAGCCTCAACATGCACGGCTTCGTGGCGGACTCCACCGAGGCAGCAAAGAATATCTTCTACGAGCCGCACAACGGCGTCATGAACCGCATCGGCCGTGAGCGCGGCTGGCCGCCATCGGGCGTGCGCGAATTCGAAGCCGCCTGCGGCCCCAGCGGCCATCTCCTCATCGGCGATCCGGAGCGCGTGGCGGACCGCATCGTCGAGCTTCATCGCATCTTCAGGAATGACCGTATCCTGATCCAGATGGCGATCGGCGCCATGCCGCACATTGAACTCATGCATGCCATCGAATTGCTCGGCACCAAGGTTGCGCCGCGCGTCAGGGAGGCCCTCCAATGACACTTCCCCACATCCCCGATCCGATACCCGGCGATCATGCCGCGGCCGATGCGATCGAGACCGTCATCGTGCCCCGCGCGCGGGACCTGGGCGGCTTCGAGGTGCGCCGCGCCCTTCCTGCCGCGCAGCGCCAGATGGTCGGGCCCTTCATCTTTTTCGACCAGTTCGGCCCGGTCCTGATGAAGGCGGGGCAGGGGATTGACGTGCGCCCTCATCCGCACATCGGGCTTGCCACCGTCACCTGGCTGTTCGACGGATCGATCTTCCACCGGGACAGTCTCGGTTCCGAGCAGCCCATCGCACCGGGCGAGCTCAACTGGATGACCGCCGGCAAGGGCATCGTCCATTCGGAGCGCACCACGGCGCAGGAGCTGTCGCGGGACCGCAACATCTTCGGCATCCAGAGCTGGGTGGCGCTGCCGAAGCAATATGAGGAGACCGCGCCCGCCTTCGAGCATGTGGCGATGGCGGATCTTCCGCTCATCGATGACCGCGGCATCAAGGCGCGCGTCGTGGCGGGCAGCGTCTATGGCGCGACCTCGCCGGTGAAGACCCATTCGGACCTCTTCTACGCCGATGTGCAGATGCTGGCGGGAACCGCATTGCCGCTTCCCGTGGAGCATGAGGAGCGCGGCGTCTATGTGGTCGAGGGCGAGATCGAGGTGGCGGGCCAGTCCTTCGCCGCGGGCCGCCTTCTGGTGTTCCGCCCGGGCGATGCCATCACCATCCGCGCCACGGGCAATGCCCGGGTCATGCTGCTGGGCGGCGAGCCGATGGACGGCCCCCGCCACATCTGGTGGAATTTCGTCTCTTCCTCGAAGGACCGGATCGAGGCCGCCAAGAACGACTGGAAGCACGCCCGCTTCGACATCGTGCCGGGCGACGAGCATGATTTCATTCCGCTGCCGGAGAAATAGGCTCAGTTGCCGAGCAGGATGTCCCGGGTTTCGCCCGCGGCGATGAGGAAGGTGGCGGTGAGGAGTTCCTGCCCGACGCTCGCCCTGGCCGTATAGGTGCCGGGCACAAGAAGCAGATTGGCGGAAAGCCCGCTCACCTCGGCGATGTGCCTGCCCTTCTGGTCCTCGACGTTCCAGCGCACCTTGGCCGCTGGCGAGCCGACGAAGGAGAGCCGCGCCAGGCTCGCCTTGTGGGTGATGGTGAGCGTGCTGACGCGGCCCGCCTTCACCGTGACATCGGCCACCGCCTCGGCATTGCCCTCCGCCGGCCGGCTCTCGACGCGGTAGCGGCCTTCGGGCAGGCGGATGATCTCGCCCTGTTCGACGCTCAGCGCGACCAGCCGGTCGGCCTTGCCCTCGGTGAGCGCGAAGACGCGGATGCGCGGCCGCGCCGCGGGCAGCGTGCTGTCGGCCAGCCGGGCATCGACGCTGAGGCCGCCGGCGTTCAGCACGAAGCTCGCCCCGATGCGGCTACCCGGCGGCAGGCTCACGCTGTGCGACAGGCTCGCCGCGCCATAGGCGGCATCGACCAGATAGTCGCCGGGGGGAAGGGAAATGTCGACCGAACCCGCCTCGCTCGTATAGACCGTGCTGCCGTCGGCGCGGCGCACCGTCCAGCTGATGTTGCGGCCGATCACGCCGCTCTCGGGCGTGAGCCTGGCGGACAGTTCCAGGCCCTCGCGGCCCGGCTTCACGATCTCGATGGCGACGGGGTGGGGAGTGCCCGAGGCTAAGGCCGGAAGGCCCGCGCCAAGCAGCATGAGCGCCAGCGCGGCGCTAGCGAGGCAGAGACGCAGTGCACGGGTCGTCCGGTCGTGCAAGGCTTGGTCTCCCTCCTGGTTGAGGCCCAGAGCTTAACCATGGCGCTCCCCGCCCCAGCAACCAAGAGCTTAACGATTGGTTAATGGCAGCAGTGCTGAGGCCCACCATTGCGTTTTGGGGTCCGCCCCGCCAGATTGAACCCCATGCTGAATGATACCTCTTCCGTCCTGAACCTGCTCAAGACCCGCAAGTCCGCCTCCGCCAAGGCGATGACGGGGCCCGGCCCCACGCCCCAGGAGCTTGCCCAGATCCTCGAGATCGCGGTGCGCGTGCCGGACCACGGCAAGCTCGCACCCTGGCGCTTCATCCTGTGGGAGGGGGAGGCGCGCCAGGCCTTCGGCGAGGTGATGAAGGCGCGCTGGCATGCCCTCCATCCGGAGTATGGCGCGGACTCGCTCGCCTTCGTGGCGAACATGTTCCTGCGCGCCCCCACCGTTCTGGGCGTGGTCTCTTGCGCCGCCGAGCATCCCAAGATCCCGGTGTGGGAGCAGCAGCTCTCCGCCGGTGCCGTGTGCATGAATATCCTCTCCGCCGCCACCGCTCTCGGTCTCGGCTGCCAGTGGAACTCGGACTGGGTCGCCTATGACGCGGAGATCGCCCGCGCCATGGGCCTCGCCCCGCATGAGCGGATCGCGGGGCTCATCTATCTCGGAACCCCCTCAGCCCCGCTCGAGGACCGCCCGCGCCCCGATGCCGCCCAACTCCTCACCCGCTGGCAGCCCACATGACCATTCGCGCGGTTCTCTTCGACAAGGACGGCACGCTGATCGACGTCGACGCGACCTGGGTCCCGATCT
>JADCDC010000406.1 GCA_020252385.1 Aestuariivirga sp. | reverse complement strand
GGAGCCCGCGAGGCAGCCCCGAGATTCTGGCTGACCCGACAGAATATGCAGTTCGGAACGTAAATGACCATTCAGATTATACATGCAGCATTCGTAATTTACCTAACTTTGTGCTCGACACTTTACTTATTTGATCACTCTACCTTATTCTCACCTTGAGTTGATCTAGATCAGAAACTGCAAACGGGACATTGCTTATATTCGCAGTTGCTCATACTTGAGCTAAGCGACAGATCACCTACCAAACTTTGCTTCCTCAACCCCAATGACGTGCATGGCCTACAAGAAGCCATATCTAGCAGGAGATTTTGCGATGCTTATGCTGACGAAATATGCCACCACCTACCTGGTCGCCAAGTTCGCCAAGGATGAACGCGGCGTGACCATGCTGGAATACTCCATTCTGCTTGGGATCATCACCGTTGCGGCCATTACCGCAATCGTTTTCGCCGGCGGCTGGGTAAGCACCCAGTGGGAGGGTCTCCAGACCACCTTGGACCCGACACCCGCTCCCTGACGGGCGCGCAAGCAGCCGGCGCAGGGATCACTCCTTCGGTACCATCCGCGGATCGCGGGTGGTGCCGCAGCCTCAGGCCTGATCCGCCCGCCGGCGCAAGCCGCATCGCCAGTCCATCCATGCTGACCGTCAGCCGCGCAACCGCCTCCTGACCGGTCAGGCACTCAATCCTGGAACCCTGAGATCGGCTTCCTCCATGCGGCTTATCCGGATACTCGGAGTCGTGATGTCGGTCCTGGCCGCCGCCGCATCGGTGTGGTGGCTGCGGAACGGCGGCGTACGCGAGGCCGAGAAGCTGGAGCCTGAGGCGACCCATTCCCTGGTCGTCGCCGCCGAGCCGCTCCGCTACGGCCAGCGCATCACCGCCTCCCAGGTGAAGGTCATCGACTGGCACGGGGCCTCGCTGCCATCCGGCGCCTTCGAGAAGGTCGAGGCGATCGGCATCGAGAGCGAAGGTCCATTCGCGCTGACGGGCGTGGCCGAAGGCGCCCCGATCCTCAAGTCGCAGATCACGATCAAGGGTCAGAAGCCCAGCCTGTCGGCGAGGCTCAACGCCAATGAAGTGGCGGTGACCATTCCGGTCGACCAGATCAGCGGCGTTGCGGGCTTCGTGCTGCCCGAGGAACGCGTTGACGTAATCCTCAACCGCAAGGTAGACGATCGCCACTATGCCGACGTGATCCTGCAGAACGTGCGGGTTCTCGCGGTGAATTCCGTTCCCGATGCCGGCGGCGGAGAGCCGGTGCAGGCGAAGTCGGTGACACTGGCGCTTAGCCGCGAGGATGCGCAGAGGCTCGA
This sequence comes from Aestuariivirga sp., assembly GCA_020252385.1. Classification (GTDB taxonomy): domain Bacteria; phylum Pseudomonadota; class Alphaproteobacteria; order Rhizobiales; family Aestuariivirgaceae; genus Aestuariivirga. The sequence goes on along the minus strand of JADCDC010000406.1, from coordinate 1,522 downwards.
CCTCGCCTCAAGCCTCGGCGAAATCTCCCTCGTCCTGCGTTCGCCCTTGAGCGAGGCGCAGCGGGAAGCTCCCACCATCTCGGACCTCGAACTCTTCTCCGGGGGCGCCGCCCAGCCGCCCTTGCCGGATGAACACGCAGCGAGCGTTCCGCCGCTTACTCCCGAGCCCTCCCCCGCTCCCCCCGCAGCCATGCCAGAGCCCCCTGAGGAGGCCGAACCGCCGGCCCAGCCCGAGACCACCCAGGTCATCGTGATCCGCGGTGTCGAACGCCATGAGGTAACCGTGCCATGAGACTTCGACGTCGTGTCCTCCTGCTCGCCGCCCTCGTCATTACAGCCCTTGTCGCTGGAACGGCGGAGGCCGCCAACAAGGTGTTCCGCCTGGCCGATGCAGCCCAGGTGCGCAACATCACCGTGGTCATGAACAACACCGACGTGCTGATGTTCGAGGAGACGATCGGCAGTTATGCCGTGGGCGACCCCGAAATCGCGGACGTCCTGCCCATACGCGGCAAGGAAGCCTATCTGCAAGGCAAGAAGCTCGGCACCACGAACCTCACCGTGATGTCGGCGGACGGCGTGCGCCGGGCCGTGTTCAATGTGGAAGTGACACTCAACGTGCGCGGCATCGCAAAGACCATCAAGCGCGTGGAGCCGGACGCCGATATCTCCATCACCACAAGCAACGGCCGCGTCATCCTGGCGGGGAGCGTGCCCAATGCGCCTGCCGCCGCACGCATCCTGGAGATCGTGTCGAAATTCATCGACTCGCCTGAAGATGTGATCAACGCCATGACCGTTTAGGATGCGCAGCAGGTCATGCTCGAGGTGCGCTTCCTCGAAGTCAACCGCTCGATCGGAAAGGAACTCGGCGTAGACTGGCTCGTTCGCTCGCCCAATGTCATCGCCAAGTCGGGTACGGGGGGCATTCTGAGCGGCATCCTGGACCCGGCCAAGGTGATCGGCTCGTCATCCTTCGCCACGGTCCTCGCCCAGTTCGCGACCGAAGCAGTCGACGTCGACGTCGCCATCCGCGCGCTGGAGGCGAAGGGCGTGACGCGGCGCCTCGCCGAACCGAACCTGGTGGCGCTGTCGGGCCAGCAGGCGACCTTCCTGGCGGGCGGCGAGATACCCTACTCCGTCGCCCAGAGCGACAACACCAACACCACCGAGTTCAAGAAATACGGCGTCCAGCTGACCTTCACGCCGACCGTCCTGCGTGACGACGTCATCAACCTGAGATTGGTCCCGGAGTTCAGCCAGCCGGACTTCACCGCGACCGGCGAGGACGGGCAGCCGGGGCTGCTCACCCGCCGCGCCGAAACGATGGTGGAACTGCGCGACGGCCAGACCTTCGTGATTGCCGGGCTGCTCGACGGTTTCAACCAGCGCAACGCCGACCAGGTGCCGGGCATCGGCAGCGTTCCGGTGCTTGGCGCCCTGTTCCGCAGCGCCGACTACAAGAAGCGCGAAACCGAGCTGTTCAGCGTCGTCACCCCGCGCATCGTGAAGCCCATGGTGC
>JADCDC010000405.1 GCA_020252385.1 Aestuariivirga sp. | reverse complement strand
TTCCGCCCGTTGCGGTCGAGCAGCATGACGCCGCCGAACCCCATCTCCAGAAACCGCTTCGCCGCGGCGAAACCCATGCCCTGCGCACCGCCCGTGACGAGTGCGAAACGTCCGTCTGCCATGTCCTGCGTCCCCCTGCCCGCCTACTGTGCTTCGGCCAGCGCCTTGAGCCTGGCGAGGCCCTTCTCATACTCGGCCCCGACCGACCCGTCGATCATCAGGCCGGCCCAGCGGTCGACCACGCCGGGGAGCGGCGAGAGGAAGCTGCGGGTGAGCTTCGTTCCGGTACCCTCCGCTGCGAGCGTGATGGTGGAGGTGGCGGTGCCGAACTCGCCGTAGTCGATCTCCGTCGCCAGACGTTCGTTCGGAACGAATTCGGTGACCTTCTCGCTGCCATTGCCGACGAGGGGATTGTTGGAGGCCCAGCGCATCGCCTGGCCGACACCAGGCTCCCCCTCGAAGGTGAAGACCGTCGCGGGATCGGCCTCGACCCAGGGCGACCATTCAGGGACACGGCGGAGATCGCCGGCGATGGCGAAGACCTTCTCCGGGGGTGCCGCGATCTCCACCGCGCGCTCGACGCGCGCCTCCGGCGGCAGCACATAGGCGCCGCCATAGAAGACCACGGTGAAGGCGACGATGAGGTAGACGATCGACTTGATGACGGTGTTCATGACGTTCCGGCGTGTCCTTCAGACCCTTGAGGCCGGGTCTTTTGCCCTCAACCCTTGACGCGTGGCAATCTTTGACTTCATCCTGTTCCGGTTTCAACTGTGGAGGGTACGCGGATGAGCAAGCCGGGCAAGCCTGACCGGAGCGACGTGCAGCCAGTCACACTGCCGGCCGCCGGACCCGCCGCCGGCGCGGACGACCTCCGCCGGAAGATGGACCTGATCCTCAAGGAAATCGGCGAGAAGCCGGGGCTGCGCCAGGCGCTTGCGGCCGATCCCGTGAAGACGCTGCAGAACCTGGGCTTCGACCTGTGGTCGGCGCGCGATGTCGCCGACCGCTGGGGCCTCAACGCCGATTGCGCCGACAACACCTGTCGCCTCACCTCGCCCTGCGGCTGGACGGTGTGCGGCAAGACCACCAACAAGTGCCTGGCCGAGGAAGACGGCCTGCGCCGCCGCGCCGATGGCATCCTCGACCGGGCGAACAGCGACGGCGCCTTCCGCGAGGCGCTGGTCAAGGACCCTGCCCGCGTCCTGGGCGATGCCGGGCTCGACCCGTGGTCAGCGCGCCATGTGGCGGACTCATGGGGCATCGGCCCCACGGGGGACTGCGGACACGACACCTGCCGCCTCACAGCACCCTGCGGCTGGACGGTGTGCGGCAAGACCACAAACACGTGCCAGGCCGAGGAGAAGGGCATCCGCGAGAAGGCGGACAAGCTGCTCCAGCGCGCGCTCTCGGACGAGAAGCTGCGCAAGACCCTGATCGAGAACCCGCTGAAGGTGCTGACCGGCGCGGGGCTCGACCCGTGGTCCAGCCGCAACATCGCGGATGAATGGGGCATCGGTCCGGCGGGCGACTGCGGGCATGACACCTGCCGGCTCACCCAGCCCTGCGGCTGGACGGTGTGCGGCAAGACCACCAATTCCTGCCCCGGCTGAGGCGCGGCCCCGCGCTGGAGGACCAAACCGTTGTCGTTCTCCGGCCAGCTCGCTGCCTCCGGAATTGCGCCGCCGGGCTGGACCCTGACGGCCAGCGGGCCGTGGCTCAGCGCCATGCGGGCGGGCGTGAGACTGCCTGATCAGGGCTGGAAGCTGCACCTGTCGGCCACCATCGCCTCGGCCCCGGACCTCCTCGCGCGGGCCCTGCCCCTGCTCCGGCAGAACGGCACGGGCTTCAAGATCGCCCGCACGCTGGCCGACCTCTCGAACCTGAACGAAGGGCGGAGTGGCTTGAGCCAGGTCGGCAAGTTCATGACCGTCTATCCGCCCGACGACGGATCGGCGGTCCGCCTGGCGCTCGACCTCGACCGGCTGACGCGCGGCATCCCCGGCCCGCCGGTTCCCTCCGACCGGCGGCTGTGCGACGGCAGCGCGGTCTACTACCGCTATGGCGGGTTCTCGGGCCTCAGCCTCAGGCTTCCCCATGGCGAGACGGTGCCCGCCATCCGCGATCCCGAGGGACGGCGCGAGCCCGACCAGCGGCGCGAGGTCTACAGCCAGCCGGATTGGGTCACCGATCCCTTCGCCGAAGCCGTGGCGAGCCGGGGTCTCACGCGCACGCCGCCGCCGCTCGTCATCGCCGGGCGCGTCGTGCTGACCGCCGCCATCAGCCACTCCCCGCGCGGCCGCATCTTCCTGGCACTCGACCTCGAGGGGCAGGCGCGCGCCATCGTCAAGGAGGCGCATGAGGGATCGGGCGCAACCGCCGACGGCCGCGATGCGACCGACATGCTCCGCGCCGAGGCCTTAGCCCTCGAGAGCATCGGCCCCAGGCCCTACCTGCCGCGCTTCCTCGGCCTCGCGCGGGAGGGCCAGTCGCTGTTCCTCGCCATGGAGGACACGGGCGGGCGCACGCTGGGCTCGGTTGTGGCCGAGTTGCGGGCGCGCGGCACGCCGATGGCGTGGGCCGAGGTCGAGGCCACGGCGCGCGAGATCGCCGGGATGATCGTCGACCTTCACCGCGCGGGATGGCTGCACCGCGACCTGAAGCCCACCAACGTGATGCGGCGTCCCTATGGGCGGCTGGCCATCATCGATCTCGAACTGGCCCAGCCCATCGCCGCGGCGGGCGCGGGCGATGGCCGCGGCACGCCCGGCTACATGTCGCCGGCACAGAAGGCAGGCGAGCCCCCGGCGGTGGCCGACGACCTTTATGGCTTCGGCGCGCTGGTCTACTTCCTCGCCACGGCGGGCGATCCCGGCCAGACGCCGCGCGCCGAGCCGCTGCGCGACCGGCCGCTCCGCCAGCTCAGGCCCGATGCACCAGCCTGGTTCGCGGACGTGATCGAAACCTGCCTCGGAAGCCCCGCGCACCCGCCGTTCCGCAGCATGGAAGAGGTGGCACGGGCGCTGGCCTCTCCACCCTCTCCGGCAAGTGCCGGCGCGGCTCCGCCTGCGGCCGCAAGCGTCGATCTGTCCGCGCTGCTGGCGGGGACGGTGAGC
>JADCDC010000404.1 GCA_020252385.1 Aestuariivirga sp. | reverse complement strand
TAGACGGCGAAGGTGTGGTAGGCGTCGTCGCCCGAGTGCATGTCGGCGGGGTCCATCGACTGCTTCTCGCCGCTCCACTCATAACCCAGGATCTTCACGCATTCGTCGCCTGCGGCGGCGAAGCTTGGCGTTGCTGCGGCAAGTCCGATCACGGCAACGGCCGCGCCAGACAACCATCTGTTCACTTTCATCGGCGTTCTCCTCCAGCTTGATTATTTGTTATAGGCACATTTCCGAAATGCCGGACATTTGTGCAACTTGCCAGACAGAACTTGAACTGCAATAGTTGGTCAGTCAAGTGAACTTGACAAAGTAGGCGGCGGAGCGCGGGGCGTGGGCGGCAAGATCAGGCTCAGGGGCATGACGTGGGATCATCGCCGCGCCGTCGATCCCTTGCTGGCCGCTCGGCAGCCGTTCGAGCAGGAACATCCCGACATCGTGATCGACTGGCACGCCCGTCCGCTGAGCGGCTTCGAATTCACGCCCGTGGACGAGCTGGCGCGAACCTACGATCTCATCGTGCTCGACCATCCCTTCATGGGGGAGGTGGCGCGGAGCGGCTGTCTCGTTCCGCTGAGCCCCCTCCGTCTCGCAGACGGGGATTTCGTGGGCCCCTCTCTTGCGACCTATCGCATGGCGGGTGAGGTCTGGGCGGTTCCCATCGATGCGGCCTGCCAGGTGGCGGTCTCCCGTGCCGACCTCATGTTGAGGCTCGGCGCAGTACCGCCGCGCGACTGGACTGAACTCCTGAAGCTCGGGCGGTTGGCGCGCGGGCAGGGCCTACATCTGGCGATCGGCCTCAAGGGCGTGCACAGCCTGATGACCTTCTTCACCCTCATGGCCAATCTCGGAACGCCATGTGCGACTGCGCCCGATGCGCCGCTCTTTGATCCGGCGGCGGCGCGGCATGCGCTTGGCCTGATGCGCGATCTCCTCGCCTTCTGCCCGCCCGAGGTTCTGGACTGGAACAGCATCGCCCTTCATGACCAGATGGCGGCGCGGAGCGATCTGGTCTTCTGCCCCGCCGTCTATTGCTATGCGACCTATGCCGAGGCGGACCACCCCCGGCCCTTGCGTTTTCATGACTTGCCGGGGCCCTTGGGGCCTCGCGGCTCGACCATCGGTGGCACCGGGCTTGCGGTGTCCGCCGCGAGTGCCCACCGCGAGGCGGCACTCGCCTATGCGCGCTTTGCGGCGCAGCTTTCCACGCAGATCGGCTTCGCCCATCATCACGGGCAGCCGGCGCGGCGCGAATGCTGGGAGGATGCAGGCATCAACACGCGCTTCGGCGGCTGCTATGCCGATTCCCGCGCGACGATGGACCAATGCTGGATCAGGCCGCGCTACGACAGCTATCTGCGCTTCCAGAAACTCGCGGGCAACCTGATCGAGACACATCTTCGCGGAGCGCTGGAAGAGAGTGCGCTGCTCGACAGGCTGGCGCGGCTGCACGCCGGGGCGCAGTCCTAGCCCAGCCGGCGCGACAGCCGTTCGGCCGCGGCCGTGACGCTGGCGAGCAGCCTGTCCCGGTGGGGTTTGGTCAGCCGCTGTTCCGGCACCACGACGCTGATCGCAGCGATGCAATGACCAGACGCATCGACGATGGGTGCGGCGATGCAGCCGGCATGCGCATTGGCCTCGTTCAACTCGGTGGCATAGCCGATGCGCCGCGCCTTGCGGATTTGCGCGATCAACTTGGCGACGTTCATGATGGCCTTGCCCGTCGGCGACTGGCGGATGGTGGCCTTGAGCAACCTTGTCAGATCCTCGTCCGGCAGGTCCGACACAAGGAGCCGCCCGGCCGCCGCCCAGTTCACCGGAACGCGCGTTCCGACATTGCTGATGATCCGCAGGTGGCCCCGGCCTTCCTCCTTGAGGACCACCATCATCAGCTGGTTGTCGAGCACGGAGAGCTGAACCGTCTCGCCCGTCTCGTCGCGCAGTTCCTCGACGACATGCGCGCCATCGCGCAGCAGGTCGACGTTGTTGCGATAGGCCATCCCCAGCTCATAGAGCCTGCGGCCGATGAACAGCCCGGCACCGCGGCTGGAGGGTGCGATGTAGTCGGCCTCGCCCAGCGTGCGCACCAGTTCATAGGCGGTTGATTTCGGAATGCCGAGTTCGGCGATGATCTGGGCGACCGTCACCGGTCCGCCGCGCGCCAGCATCAGCGAGAGGATGTCCATCGCCCGCCGGACGCTGCGCGATCCTTCGCCGCCCTCATCTTCCTGTACCCGCGCCGGCTTCCGCTTGCGCGGCCGCTCCGAAGCCATTGTGTCCGTGATCATTTCCGATATTCTAGACCGTGGTCCGCCATTTTGAAACAACAAGTTTGGCCTTTCGGGGAGGCGCCGGACATCATGAAGATCACCGATATCGAGGTCGTCGAACTCCGCGTTCCCGGCTGGACCGGGGAGACCTTCGACGGCTCCTATGACAATTGCCTCGTGCTTGTCCACACCGATGAGGGCCTGACCGGCATCGCCGAGGTCGACAGCGTGCCCGCGGTCATCCGCGCCATCGTCGATGCGCCGCGCTCCCACACCCACGCCATGGGCCTGAAGCAGGTGCTGCTCGGTGCCGATCCCTCGGATGTGGAGGGCCTGTGGGAGAGGATGTATGATCTCACGAGCTACTACGGCCGCCGCGGCGTGGTCATCCATGCCATCTCGGCTGTTGACATCGCGCTCTGGGACCTGCGCGGCAAGGCGCTGGGGAGGAGTGTCGGCCGCCTGCTGGGGGAAAGGCAGCGCGACAGTGTGCTGGCCTATGGCACGGTCTATCCGTTGGGCACGGAGCCGGACGACGTCCGCAGGAACATCGATCGCGGATTGGCGCTGGGGCTGAAGGCCATCAAGATCGTGGCCGATCCCTTC
>JADCDC010000403.1 GCA_020252385.1 Aestuariivirga sp. | reverse complement strand
CTTCTGCGGCGAAGACCTCCTCGCCTTCTTCGCCGACCGCCTCAAGGTCTATCTCAAGGAGCAGGGCGCGCGGCATGACCTGATCGACGCCGTCTTCGCGCTCGGCAACCAGGACGATCTCGTGATGATCGTGAAGCGCGTCGAGGCGCTGTCGAAGTTCCTCGAGACGGATGATGGGAAAAATCTCCTGAGCGGCGTGAAGCGCGCCTCGAACATCCTGAAGATCGAGGAGAAGAAGGACGGCAAGTCCTATGATGGCGACGTGCACATCGCGCAGCTGATCAAGGGCGAGGAGAAGGCGCTGCATTCGGCGATCACGCAGGCCGTGGGCCAGGCGCGCCGCGCGGTGGAGCAGGAGGATTTCGAGGGCGCCATGGCGGCCATCGCCAGGCTCCGCGCGCCCGTCGATGCCTTCTTCGAGCACGTCACGGTGAACGACAAGGACGCCACCTTCCGCGAAAACCGCCTCCGCCTCCTCAACCGCATCCGCGCGGCGACGGCGGAAGTGGCGGATTTCTCGAAGATTGAGGGCTGAGGTTCGGCAAGCCCCCACCCCTCACCCTTGTGGGGAGGGGCAGGGGTGGGGGTCGCTCCGCCGGGAACCATCGCGTGCGAGGGCCTAGCCCAGCACCCGCTGTGCGATCTCCGTATAGAGCGGGATGCCGATCAGGATGTTGAGCGGGAAGGTGACGCCCAGGCTCAGCCCGAAGTAGATCGCGGGGTTGGCCTCGGGGATGGCGTAGCGCAGCACGGCCGGCACCACGATGTAGGAGGCACTTGCCGAGAGCACCATGAGGAGGGCGGCATCCGCCACCGGCAGGCCCATCAGCAGCGACAGGCCGAGGGCCAGGCCCGCATGCACGAAGGGGCTGACCACCGCATAGCCGATGAGGGCGGGCGAGGCCTTGACGGCGTCCTTGAAGTTCTTCGCCACCATCAGGCCCATGTCGAGCAGGAAGAAGGCGAGCATGCCCTTGAACAGGTCGCCCGAGAAGGGCTGCATCATGCTCTTGCCGGCCTCGCCGCTGATGAAGCCAACCGCCATGGAACCGAGCAGCAGCAGATGCGCGCCATCGGTGAAGGATTCATGCAGGATCTTGCCGAGCGGGGGCACGCCTGAGGCGATGGGCTGGGCCGCCGCGGCCCCCACGCTGCGAAGCGCCTCCTGGCCCTGCATGTGGCGGATCGAGTTGGCGAGCAGCACCGCCATGATGATGGCGGGCGATTCCATGATCACCATGGCGACCGCCATGTGGCCGCCGGGCGTGAGGCCCGCCGTCTCCATGAACTGGATCGCGGTCACGAAGGTGACGGCGCTGACCGAGCCATAGGCCGCCGCCACCGCCGCCGCGTCGAAGCGGGAGACGCGGTTCTTGAGGAAGGCATAGCCGATGGCGGGCACGATGAAGGCCATGATGAGGGCGGCCGACAGGCTCAGCGCGATCGTCACGGTAAAGCCCGACTGCGCCAGCGCGAAGCCCCCCTTCAGCCCCAGCGCCATCAAGAGGTAGAGGGAGAGGAACTTGGCGATGGACTTCGGGATCTCGAGGTTGGACTTGAGCGCCCCGGCGAGGACGCCGAAGACGAAGAACAATATGGCCGGGTCGACGAAATTCTGCATGTGTTGCCTCCGTGCGAGGCCGCCCGATAGCTGCTTCGGATCATCGAGGAAAATTGATTTTTGGGAGTAAATCTATAGACTAAAGTCTATGAACGTCACCTTCCGCCAGCTCCGCCTGTTCCTTGCCCTCGCCGAAACGGGCAGCGTCAGCCGTGCCGCGGCACGGCTCCACGTGACGCAGCCCACCGCCTCCGCCCAGCTGAAGGAGCTGACCGAGGCCATCGGCCTGCCGCTGCATGAGGTGATCTCGCGCCGCGTCCACCTGACCGACGCCGGCCGCAGCCTCGCCCAGACGGCGCGCGACATGATGATGGCGTGGGAGGCCTTCGAGCAGCATGTCGACCAGGTGAAGGGCCTCTCCCGCGGCCGGCTCAGGATCGCGGCGGTCAGCACCGCCAAGTATTTCATTCCCCGCCTCGTCGGCAGCTTCTGCAAGCTCCACCCGGCAATCGACGTGTCGCTCGAGGTCCTGAACCGCGATGGCGTGGTGGCGCGGCTCAAGGAGAACCTCGACGAGATCTACATCATGTCGATGCCGCCCGACTTCATCGACCTCGAGGACGAAGTCTTCATGGAGAACCCGCTCGTGCTCATCGCCGCGCGGCAGGCCTTCCAGCCTTCAAGGCTGCCGCGCACGCTCGCCGATCTCAGGGGCCAGCGCTTCATCCTGCGCGAACAGGGCTCCGGCACGCGCATGGCGACCGACCAGCATTTCCGCACGCACCGCTTCACGCCCGACGTCCGCCTCGAGCTCGGCAGCAACGAGGCGATCAAGGAAGCGGTGGCGGGCGGCCTGGGGCTGGGCGTGATCTCGCTCCATGCGCTCAACGGCACCGGCGGCCTGCGCGATCTGCGCCGCCTCGATGTCGAGGGCTTCCCCATCTCCTCGCGCTGGCACGTCGTCCACCCGCGCGCCAAGCAGCTCTCGCCCATCGCACAGGCCTTCCGGGGCCATCTCCTGGCGCGGACGCAGCGCTGAGAGCGCCTCACCCATGCGGCCCCCGCAATTCCACTTGGGGTTCCGATGCGCTAGGGGTGGCGGATGAACGCCGCCCTTGCCGCCCATACGCCCGACAGCCGCTACGCCTGGTTCCGGCTCGGCATCTCGCTGGTGCTCGCCGTGGTGGGCGGCATCGGGCTGTGGCTTTCGGTCGTGGTGCTGCCCACGATCCAGGCCGAGTTCGGCGTTGACCGGGCGGGCGCCTCGCTTCCTTATACCGCGACCTTCATCGGCTTCGCTTTCGGCGGCTTCACCATGGGCCGCGTGGCGGACCGCTATGGCATCACCGTGCCGGTGTCGATCGCAGGTGTCGCACTCTGTGCCGGCTTCGTGCTGGCCGCCCTGTCGCAGAACTACTGGCAGTTCGTGGCGGTGCAGGCGGTGCTGATCGGCTTCCTCGGTTCGGCCGCAACCTTCGGGCCGCTGGTGGCCGACACCTCGCAATGGTTCCTCAAACAGCGCGGCATCGCGATCGCCATCGTGGCGAGCGGCAACTACATCGCCGGCACGATCTGGCCGCCCTTCATGCAGGGCGCCATCGAAAGCTACGGCTGGCGCACCACCTACATGGCGATCGGCGTCATCTGCCTCGTGGTGATGCTGCCGCTCGCACAGCTCCTCAAGCGCCGCCCGCATTTCGATGACACGGCGAGCCCCGCCAGCGCCAACGCCGGGCAGAAGGGCCTGCTGCCCAAGCATCCGCTGCTCTACCCCGCGCTGGTGCTCGCCGGGCTCTCCTGCTGTGTCGCGATGTCGATGCCGCAGGTCCACATCGTCGCCTATTGCGCGGACCTCGGCTATGGCCCGGCGCGCGGGGCGGAGATGCTCTCGATCATGCTGGGCTTCGGCGTGCTGAGCCGGCTCGTCTCCGGCCTCATTGCCGACCGGATCGGCGGGCTCTACACCCTGATCGCCGGATCGTTCCTGCAGATGCTGGCGCTGCTGTTCTACATCCCCTTCGATGGGCTGACCTCGCTCTACGTCGTCTCCGCCCTGTTCGGGCTGAGCCAGGGCGGCATCGTGCCGAGCTATGCGTTGATCATCCGCGATCATTTCCCGGCGCGCGAGGCGGGAAGCCGCATCAGCACCGTGCTCACCGCCACGGTCTTCGGCATGGCGCTGGGCGGCTGGCTGTCGGGCGAGATCTATGACTGGACGGGCTCCTACACCGCGGCCTTCGTCAACGGCATCGGGTGGAACGTCCTGAACCTCGGGATCGCCCTATGGATCCTCCATGTGCGAAAGCCGCGCGCGCCCCTCGCCGCCGTCGCGGCCTGACGCCTCCGGAACGATCACGCAATTGCGATATTGCGTTGCACACATTCCTTAACTGTGATTAACCTTTGGGCGGGCCGCCGCCCACTATCCGCATCCACGACCTGAACTGCAGCGATGGGAAAATTGCGTCATGGCGGCTGAATCCCCCAAATATGTCTACCGCTTCGGCGGCGGTTCCGCCGAGGGCCACGCGGACATGAAGGCGCTCCTCGGCGGCAAGGGCGCCAACCTGGCGGAAATGGCCAATCTGGGCCTTCCCGTGCCGCCGGGCTTCACCATCTCGACCGAGGTCTGCACCGCCTACTATGCCCATGACCGGGCCTATCCGGCGGGGCTTCAGGAGCAGGTGGCAGCCGCGATGGCAGGGGTCGAGGCGCTGGTCGAGGCACGGTTCAGCGATCCCGCCAATCCCCTGCTGGTGTCCGTCCGCTCAGGTGCGCGCGCCTCGATGCCGGGGATGATGGACACGGTCCTGAACCTCGGCCTCAATGACGAGACGGTCGAGGGGCTGGCGGTCAAGTCGGGCGACCGGCGCTTCGCCTTCGACAGCTACCGCCGCTTCATCAGCATGTATTCGGACGTGGTGCTGGGCGTCCCGCATGACGAGTTCGAGGACATACTGGGCGGATTCAAGGAGCAGCGCGGCTATGGCCTCGACACCGAGGTCACGGCGGAGGAATGGCTGGGCCTCATCTCCCGCTACAAGGCGCTGGTCGCGGAGGAGACGGGCAAGCCCTTCCCGCAGGATCCCTCCGCCCAGCTGTGGGGCGCCATCGGCGCGGTGTTCACCTCGTGGAACGGCGCGCGCGCCATCACCTACCGCAAGCTCAACAACATCCCCGAGGACTGGGGCACCGCCGTCAACGTGCAGGCCATGGTGTTCGGCAACATGGGCGACACCTCAGCCACCGGTGTCGCCTTCACCCGCAATCCCTCGACCGGTGT
>JADCDC010000402.1 GCA_020252385.1 Aestuariivirga sp. | reverse complement strand
CTGCCCGCCCGAAAGCGTTCCCACCTTCTGCTGCTGGTCGCCGCCCTTGAAGTTGAACGCGCCCGTATAGGCGCGGGAGTTCATCTCGCGCTTGCCGAGATAGATCACGTCGTTGCCGCCCGAGATCTCCTGCCAGACCGTCTTGTCCGGGTCGAGCGAATCGCGGGACTGGTCCACGTAGCCCAGATGCACGCTGTCGCCGATGGTGATGGTGCCTGAATCGGGCTTCTCCTGGCCCGTGATCATGCGGAACAGCGTGGTCTTGCCCGCGCCATTGGGCCCGATGATGCCGACGATGCCGCCCGGCGGCATCTTGAAGGTGAGATTGTCGATCAGCAGCCGGTCGCCATAGGCCTTGCTCAGGCCATCGACGTTGATCACCGTGTTGCCGAGCCTTTCGCCCGGCGGAATGATGATCTGCGCCGTCGTCGACTTGAGTCGGTCCTCGTTCACCTTGAGAAGCTCGTCATAGGCCTTGATGCGCGCCTTGGACTTGGCCTGCCGCGCCTTGGGAGAGGCTGCGATCCACTCCTGCTCGCGCGCCAGCGCCTTTTCGCGCGCCTGGTCCTCGCGCGATTCCTGCGCGAAGCGCTTGGCCTTCTGGCCGAGATAGGCCGAGTAGTTGCCCTCATAGGGAATGCCACGGCCACGGTCGAGCTCGAGGATCCAGCTCGTCACGTTGTCGAGGAAGTAACGGTCATGCGTCACGATCAGGATGGCGCCCGGATAGTCGCGCAGGTGATGCTCGAGCCAGTTCACCGATTCGGCGTCCAGATGGTTCGTCGGCTCGTCGAGCAGCAGCAGGTCAGGCTTGCGGAGCAGGAGCTGCGTCAGCGCCACGCGGCGCTTCTCGCCGCCGGAAAGATTGTCGATCGAGGCATCGCCCGGCGGGCAGCGCAACGCGTCCATCGCCTGCTCGACCTGCGCCTCGAGGTCCCACAGGTTCTGGGCGTCGATCACGTCCTGGAGCTTGCCGGCCTTCTCGGCGTTCTCGTCGTTGTAGTCGGCCATCAGCGCGTTGTACTGGTCGAGGATCGCCTTCTTGTGGGCAACGCCCTCCATCACGTTCCCCATCACGTCGAGAGCGGGGTCGAGTTCCGGTTCCTGCTGCAGGTAGCCCACGGTAGCGCCATCGGCCAGCCAGGCCTCGCCGTTCCACTCCTTGTCGATCCCCGCCATGATGCGGAGCAACGTCGACTTGCCCGAGCCGTTGGGGCCAAGGACGCCGATCTTGGCATCCGGATAGAAGGAGAGGTGGATGTTCTCGAGGACCTTCTTTCCTCCGGCATAGGCCTTGGTGAGGCCATGCATGTGATAGATGAACTGGCGGGCCATCGTATGACGTCTCTTTCGGGAATGGGAATTTGGACGCGCCTTCTAGCGGAGCGGGCGCGGAAGGGCAACCCGCGTTGCCCGTCAGGCTCTCCGGACCACGGCGCCCTGCATGCGGGTGCGGGGCTCGAAGCCCAGCTGCTCATAAAGCCGGATCGCCGCCGTGTTGGTGATGAAGGCATGCAGGAAGGGCGTTTCGCCGCGCGCCGCGATGCGGATGGCGACGATGCGGGAGAGAAGCCCGGCATAGCCCCTGCCCCGCCACTCCGGATGCGTGCACACGCCGCTCACCTCGGTGTAGCCGTCGAGCTTGAAACGCTCTCCCGCCATGGCGACGAGTTTACCCTCCTTGCGGATTCCGACGAAGCTGCCGAGCGTATGGGTGCGGGCAAGGAAGGGCCCTGGCTTGGTGAGGGCCGCGAGCGCCAGGATTTCCGGCGCATCCGGTTCGGAAAGGTCGATCACCTCATCCGAGGGCTCGGGCGCGGTGACGGACCTTGCCACCATCTGCAACCCTTCGAAGGGGCTGACCACGAGCGCCCCGGTCGAGGACAGGGCCCGCCCGCCGTTGCGGACGAGCATGACGCTGCCGTCGGCGGGCACCATCGTGGCCAGTTCATCAAACCCCGCGTCGCTATCCTCGCCCAGTGCTGCGAAGGGCGAAATCTCCGGCAGGAAGCGGCGGGCCCGCGTTCCGCCCAGCGAGATCGCCGATTGCCGGCTGGTGAGAGCTGACCAGACGGGGTTGTCGAGAACATGCGGCATGGCCCTACTCCTTCCGCGGTTTTGCCGCCCGCCGGTCAAGCGGCAGGCGCTTGAGTTCGTCTTCCATCTGGTCGAGCTGGGCGAGCATCGGGCCTTCGAGCCCGGCACAGAGGTCTGCCACCGCTTCCCGCACGCGCGGCCACAGATCCTGGTGGGTGCGGGTCACGAGCTGGTCGCCCTTTGGGGTCAGCGAAATGCTGCGCTGGCGCTGATCGGCCTTGCCGCGGCTGGACTTGACGAGGCCCATCTTCTCCATCTGGGCAAGGCTGCGGGTCACGCCCGGCTGGCTCACGCCCATCGCCTCCGCGAGGCCGCCCACCGTCAGCGAGCCTGCCTGCTGGAGCGCCGTGAGCGCCGGGAAGAAGGGAGCCGGAACACTGATGCCTTCCGCTTCCAGCAGCCGGTTCACGTCGCCCTGCAGGCGCTCCCCGATCCGCTTCAGGCGGGAGCCGAGCGACAGGTGCCCGGATGCACGAACGAAATCCTCGGTCATGGGCGGTTTCCCATTTCAATACACAGTTATATATCATGTTATGCATTTGTCTGCAACAAGAAACGGCCCGCCGGCGCCGGCCAGCGGGCCATTCCATCAGTCCGGATTTCAGCCGTGCGTCGCCGCCTGCTTCTTCTTCCTCGCCCGTCTCGACAGCATGTTGAGGAGTTCGACCAGCGTCGAGAAGCCCATGGCGGCGTAGACATAGCCCCGCGGCACATGGAAGCCGAAGGCTTCGGCGATCAGCGTCATGCCGATCATCAGCAGGAAGCCGAGCGCCAGCATCACGATCGTGGGGTTGGCGTGGATGAACTTCGCCAGCGGGTCGGCGGCGATCAGCATCACCACCACCGCCACGATGACGGCGATGTACATGATGGCGATATGGTCCGTCATGCCGACGGCGGT
>JADCDC010000401.1 GCA_020252385.1 Aestuariivirga sp. | reverse complement strand
CTCGCCAATGGCCAGCAGGCGGTGCCGGTGCATATCTTCCCGTTCCGGATGACAAGGGAGCGGCTTGCGGCCGCGGCCGCGGAGCCATGGGCGGACTTCTGGCAGAACCTTGCCGAGGGCGACCGGCTGTTCCACGCAACGGGCCGTCCGCCCGAGGCCCATGGCTGCGGCACGCGCTATGGCTTTGCGGCGGAGGGCCAGCCGCCGCCAGCCGGCTGCAAGCCCATCCGGCCGTGGTAGCAACTTGCCCGACCCTGCAAAGCCCCCTATGAAGCGGCCATGTCCCCGGCCCAGATCGTTCAGCTGCTCATCACTGTCTTCGGCATCGCGCTTGCCATGCTGGTGTTCCTGTTCGGTCCCTTCGAACTCTTCGGCAACGTCATCGCGGCGGTGGCGGTCTTCATCCTTTCAGGGATCGCGGCGGGCTTCGCCTATGCCAAGCTCCAGGCGAAGAGCGGGAAGAAGTAGGCCGTGCCGCACCTGATCTTCGACTGCGACGGCGTGCTGGTCGATTCCGAACCGCTCTCGATGCGGATCGACGTCGAGATCCTGGCCGAGAACGGCATCGTGATGAGCGAGGAGGAGGCGCACCGGCGCTTCGTCGGCAGGACCTTCGCCGCCATGCTGGACGAGATGCGCCGGGACTTCGGCGTGAGCTTCCCTGCCGATGCCTCGAACCAGAAGGACCTGCGGCTGCTCGAACTCTATGAGCGCGAGCTGAAGGCCGTGGATGGTGTAGGCGCCGCACTCGAGGCGCTGATGCCGCAGCATTTCAGCGTCGCCTCGAACTCACCAGCCGGGCGGGTGGAGGCGGCACTGCGCATCACCGGGCTCACCCGCTTCTTCGGCAACCGCATCACCACCTTTGAGCATGTGGCGCGGGGAAAGCCGGAGCCCGATGTGTTCATCGAGGCGGCACGGCGTGCGGGCTATGATCCGAAGGACTGCATCGTGATCGAGGATTCGGTGACGGGAGTGACCGCCGCGCACCGCGCCGGATGCCTCGTCCTGGGTTTCACCGGCACGCACCCGCATCCGGACGACCAGGCCCGGAAACTGCGCGAGGCCGGTGCGGTCACCGCCTTTGCGGAGATGGGGAAACTGCCCGGGCTGGTGGCGGAAAATATTCTTTGACATTGCGCTGCAACACGGCCATATGGGCGGTGTTGCTCGCGGCCGAGTGAAGGAATACGTGAGGCGCACGCCAGAAGTGCAGCCGTTCCGGCCAGTGAGACGAGCACATCCCCGAACATACCTTTCACGTGGGTAGGTTTCAGCGCCTGCCCCGGCCTTGCTTGGATCCTCCTTGATTCAAGGCCTTTCGGACATGGGCGGCGCTGCCCACAGCCGTTCCGAAAGATGAAAGAAAGTCCACGTGACCACATTTTCCGACCTCCAGCTCTCCGAACCCCTGCTCCGCGCGCTGGCCGCCGAGGGCTACGAGAAGCCCACCCCCATCCAGGCCCAGTCCATCCCCAGCCTCATCGCCGGCAAGGACCTGCTTGGCATCGCCCAGACCGGCACCGGCAAGACGGCGGCCTTCGCGCTGCCGATCCTGCAGAAGCTGGCTGCCCACCCGGAACGCGCCGCCCGCGGCACCTGCCGGGCGCTGATCCTCTCCCCCACGCGTGAACTCGCCGCCCAGATCGGCGAGAGCTTCCGCGTCTATGGCAAGTTCCTGAAGGTGACGCGCGCCGTCGTCTTCGGCGGCGTGTCGCTCGGCAAGCAGGTGGACATCCTGCGCGGCGGCGTCGACGTCGTCGTGGCAACGCCGGGCCGCCTCGTCGACCTGATCGAGCGCCGCGCGCTCACCCTTTCCAAGGTCGAGATCTTCGTTCTCGACGAGGTGGACCAGATGCTGGACCTGGGCTTCATCCACGCCATCCGCAAGATCACCGGCATGCTTCCGCAGCAGCGCCAGAACCTGTTCTTCTCGGCCACCATGCCGAAGGAGATCGCAGGGCTTGCCAACAACCTCCTGACCGATCCGGTCCGCGTCGAGGTGGCGCCTGTTGCCACCACGGCGGAGCGCGTCAACCAGGCCGTCATCCACGTCGATCCCGCCAACAAGGCGAAGCTTCTCGTGGAGCTCCTGAAGGACAACAACATGACGCGCACGCTGGTGTTCACCCGCACCAAGCACGGCGCCGACAAGGTGATGAAGAACCTCTCCGCCGCTGGCTACACCGCAGCGGCGATCCACGGCAACAAGAGCCAGAACAACCGCGAGCGCGCCCTTGCCGGCTTCAAGGCAGGCAAGATCCTGGTGCTGGTGGCAACCGACATCGCCGCACGCGGCATCGACGTCGACGGCGTTTCACATGTGGTGAACTACGACCTGCCGCATGTGCCCGAGAGCTACGTGCACCGCATCGGCCGCACGGCGCGCGCCGGAGCCGATGGCTCTGCCATCGCCTTCTGCACGCCGGAAGACCGTGGCCTGCTGCGTGACATCGAGAAGACCATCCGCGCCCAGGTGCCGGTCATCGAACATGCGCTGGGCCTCAAGGGCGTCCAGCAGCTTGCCCCCAATTTCGGCTGGAACCCGGCCGGCAAGGACAAGCCCCAGGGTGCGAAGCCGCACCACCGGGGCCAGAAGCCCAACCGCAACCACGGTGCGGGCAATGGCCAGCCGAAGCAGGGCAGCAAGCCCCAGGGCCAGCGCCCGCAGCAGCCGAAGCCCAACGCCGGCGGCGCCCAGGCGCCCAAGCGCTCCGGCGGCAGCAGCTGGATGACGGAGCTCGGCAAGAAGCAAGGCTGAAGCCTTCCATAGCGATATTGAAGAAGCCCGCCGTAGACGGCGGGCTTTTTTGTTCTCCTGTCAAAGAAAGCTGGATTCCGGCTTTCGCCGGAATGACGCCATGCGCCCTTGTATTCCCGTCCGATCTGTATATCTTCCGTATCTACAGAGAGGTCGCCATGCAGACTGTCGTGAAGAAATGGGGAAACAGCCTCGCGCTGCGGTTGCCGCAAAGCCTTGCGGCAGACCTGCGGCTTGAGGATGGGTCCACCGTATCGCTTTCGGTCGAGGATCATGCCTTGGTGGTGAGGCCGGCGCGGAAGCGATACCGGTTGGCGGACCTCCTCGCCCAGACACCTCCCGACGCAAAGCGCGGCGAGACGGACTGGGGCGATTCCGCGGGCGGTGAGGCCTGGTGAGCCGGGGCTTCTACCAACCCGAACGCGGGGATTTCATCTATCTCGACTTCACCCCACAGGCGGGCACGGAACAGGCCGGGCGGCGTCCGGCGCTGGTGCTTTCGCCGCAGAGCTTCAACATCGCAACGGGGCTCGCCTTCGTCTGCCCGCTCACGAGTCAGGTCAAGGGGGGCGGCTTCGAAGTGGGGGTGTCGCGCGGGTCCGGCCTTTCTGGCGTGGTGCTGACTGACCATCTGCGCTCGGTCGACTGGATCGTGCGCAAGGCCTCATTCCACAGCAAGGCACCTGAGGACTTGCTCATGGAAGTGCTGGCGCGGCTCGAGGCCATTCTCGATCTTGGGGGTCCGGACTGAGATCCGAATGGGAGGCCTTGCCGCTGGCCCCCCAAAACAAAATCGCCGGAGCTTTGCCCCGGCGATTTCAGATCGATGCTGAAGCCTCAGATCGCCGACTGCAGCGCTTTCAAGTGCTCCAGCGTTTCCGTTGCCTTGCGCTGGGCTTCGCCGGGCTTGGCGTCGGCCAAATCTTCCTCGGCGTTCTTGATCTGCTGGGCGAGGGCCTCACGGCTGAGTTCGGCCATGGGGATGGCGACCTCGGCCAGAAGCGTCAGGCCCTGCGGGTTCACTTCGACCATGCCGCCGCGCACGAAGATGCGGTCGGTGGAGCCGCCGTCCTTGTAGACGGTGACGACACCGGGCTTCAGCGTCGAGAGGATGGGCGAATGGCCCGGATAGATGCCCATCTCGCCCTCGGTTCCCGGGATGGTGACCGAGGCCACATTACCGGAGAACAGAAGCCGCGCCGGGCTTACGAGTTCGAAATGGAGACCAGCCATGGTGCTTACGCCGCCTCGGCGGCGAGGCGCTTGGCCTTCTCGATCGCCTCGTCGATGGTGCCGACCATGTAGAAGGCGGGCTCCGGCAGGTGGTCATAGGCACCTTCGCAGAGGCCCTTGAAGCCCTTGATGGTGTCCTCGAGCTTGACCTGCACGCCCGACGAGCCGGTGAACACGGCCGCGACGTCGAAGGGCTGCGACAGGAAGCGCTCGATCTTGCGGGCGCGCGCCACTGTCATCTTGTCCTCTTCGGAGAGCTCGTCCATGCCCAGGATGGCGATGATGTCCTGCAGCGCCTTGTAGCGCTGGAGGATCTGCTGCACCTGGCGGGCGACGTTGTAGTGCTCCTCGCCGATGACGCGCGGGTCGAGCATGCGGGACGTCGAGTCGAGCGGGT